>JAVVPO010000034.1:0-5143 GCA_036655715.1 Cellulosilyticaceae bacterium
CACCTTTTTTGCTGTTTATAAACTATTTGAGGATCTATATAGAGCTTTGTAAGGGTAATAAACTACAAATAAAGAAAAAGATAAAAGTGAATAAAAATATAAGCCAATAAAAATAAGGAGGATGGTCATGGTAAAAGTAGCAATATGGGGATCAACAGGAGCAGGAAGGGGACTTGATCTGGGTATACATTTCACAGAGTGTAATAAAAGTATTAAAGCTTATGGTGTAACAATGGCAGCTTCTGTGGTATTAGAAGAAATTAAGCAAGTTGATGAAGGTGTGGGAATACTGGAAAAAGCTATTCAAGAGATAGGTAATGAGCAAGTATAATTTTTAATCAAAAGCTAAAAGGCCTATAAAGTATCATGTTAACTCTTCGAAGAGGGAATGATATTTTATAGGCCTTTTGAGTTGTGAAATAATTATTCACGAGCTTCTTGTAGTTTTTTATAAACATAGAATGGTATACCTACAAACATAAGGATGAATACCCACATAGCAGATTCGGACCCTGACCCATAGATGATATAGATAGAGTATATAAAGGCTAATAATGAGAAAAAGCTATGTTTGAAGAATCTACCAATAGTTAATTTATGTTCTTTCTTAAAGGTTAAGACAATTTCAGCACAAGCAGTAAGGGCATAGGCTGGAATAAAGGCTATAGTGGCTAAGTTAATCATAAAGTCAAAAGCTGAAGTTAAACTAGATGAGTAGTTTAAGATAAGCAGTAGATTAGTAGCAATGCTTGTAATAATAAGAGAAACATAAGGTGTATTATGTTTTGGGTGAATCTTTGCAAAGAATTTAGGGAAGAGATTATCTTCACCAGCAGCAAAGGAAAGTCTAGCTGTTGTTAGAATCCATCCGCATGTAGCACCAGCAGCAGAGATAACTATTCCGAGGGAGATGAAAGCACCACCCCAACTAGCACCTGTTACATGGTTGATAATACTTGCAAGTGGCGCATCAGCTGCAGCAAGATCTGCTTGAGACATAGCGCCCATAGAAAGTACTGAAAGGAACAGGTAAATAATAGCTGCAAATAAAGTACCTAAGAAAGTACTACGTTTAATGTTTTTCTCAGGATTTTTGATTTCTCCCCCAGAGATAGCTGCACTTTCAAGGCCGATGAAGGACCAAAGGGTTATGGCTATAGCACTTGGAAGACTACCAAGTCCGGTTACTTCAGGAGAAGAGTAGGTGGTTAAGTAATCAGGATTAAAACCTATAAAAGCGATAACCATAAAGACTAGAATAACACCTAGTTTTAAAACAGTTGTAATCACACTTACATAGCCGGCATCTTTAACTCCTCGGTAATTAATATAAGTAAATAACCAAAGAATTACAGAAGAAAGGCCAAAGGATAAAAGGCCATTAGTAGCAAGCGTTGGGAAAAAGGGTGTAAGGTATCTAATAATGGCTGTAATAATAGCAGCATTTCCAATCCAAGAACCAATCCAAAAAGTCCAAGAAACTAAGAAGGCTGTAAATTCTCCAAAGGCCTTATGTGTATAGACGATAGGACCACCAGTAGATGGGTATTTACTCCCAAGATTTGCAAAAGAAAGTGCAAGGAATACAGAACCAGCGCCCGTAATAATCCAAGCAAGGATAGTGATAAAAGGACTAGAAACTTGTGCCAAACTTTGAGGGGAAGTAAAAATACCAGAACCCATCATGTTACCGACTACGATAGCCGTCGCAGTAGCGAGGCCTAGTTCTCTTTTTAGTGTAGGTTTATCTTTCATAATTTACTCCTTAAGTTGAAAATCTTTATGTCAAGTGACATTATAGCATAAATTCCAATCAATCTAGTATATGTATAAAAAAATTTTCTACAAGGATAGAAGATGGAGTGGTTAAATATGCCAGTGAAGTGTGGAGAGAATGTGAGTACGGGTACGCAACTGCGTTCTCTTTTAACAAAATTCTAAGGTTGTTTTTCTACGCTAACGGACAAAACTCGGCCGAGAAGAGCACTCGTCCTCAAACAGTTGTCCTAAGTGCAGCTTCGAAAAACGACCTAAGAATTTTTGTTAAAAGCTCACAAGGTTGCGTACCCATACTCACATTCTCTCCACTTCGTGATGGATATTTAACTTGGGGGAAAGAAAAGGGGTGTATCTAATTCTTAAGAAATCTTAATAATTCTATAAGCTTTTTCATAAGAATTGTTCTTTATAATAGATAGGAAGTAGTACGTAGGAATGTGAGGTGTGATAGAACATGTCGATGAAAACATGGGTAAGAAACAAAATAGAGAAAAGACATCAAGAACATTGTGTAAAAAGAGACCAGCAATTTTATCAGAATATGTTAAAGGGCACAGACTATAGAGGAACAGACATTATTTTTAATCAAACAACTTTAGCATGGCTAGTCGTTGTTGTAACTGTATTTTTACAGATTATTTCTTTGGCAACTACCTATGAGGGAAGTCAGGTTTATTTTGGAGGCGTAGCGCTACCTTTTGGATTAAGTGCGCCGCTATTGTTTGCTTTGGCGATTCAGCTTATTGTATTTTGTATGAGTCATACCATTAGAAAACATTTTAAGCTGTGGCTAGTTATGATCTTATCTATGGCAACTTTGTGCTCAGCGTATTTCTCTTATATAGGGATTTATAATTATATTAATTCACCTATAGATTATTTAGAAGAACGTTATCAGCAGATTCATGGCAATATAACACAGAAGTATCAACTAGTGGTTGATGAATCCGAAAATAATATGAAAGAGTATGTATTTGAGTTAGTAAATGAAATCAGTAAGACACATACCGCCCTAACCAAACAGGTGGATGAGAACAGTATACTAAGTCAAAAGATAGATGGAGTGAAAGTTGATTCAGGCAAGATTAATAATCAGACAAGTAGTATGAGAAAGCCTAATATCAATAATTATGGAGAAAACTTAGATAAATACTACGCGGATATGGCAAAGTATAATGCAGCAGTTGGAAATATGATTACAGATACAACTAAGCAAGATGCAGACCTTAAGAATCAACTATATGAAAATGAAGTAAAAGCTATATTGGGTGGCAAGACAAAAGATGAGTTTATGGGTGAAAGCATAGAGACTCAGACAAGTAAAGAACAAATGGAAAAAATCGTAGGGAGTATGTATCAGCTTATCAATAAGGAGCGGACCGAGAAAACATTTGATGAAAAAGTAATGGATATACAAGAGTATTGTTTGAATTACATCATACAAGGGCAAGGTGAAAAAGATATATTTTCTACGGTATTAACTAATCTCTATACACAAGTAGCGAGAATTGGAAAAGGAGAAAAATTAGAAAATTTCAAAGAAGATCTAGGACACTTTATAGTACTTAATCAAAAAGATGCAATGATGATGAAAAATCTTGAAGAGATAAATAAGCAGGCATATAAAGAAGTCTATAACATAGAGCCTGTGGGAGAGGTACAGCTCACTCAGAAGGATGCTATGCTACTTTACACCAGTATGCAGTCTGAGATTAAGAGTGCAGCTTATTTGTTAAATCAAATGAACGCATTGGACGAACCCATTGTTCTGACTGATGAAGACTATATCATGAATAATCTTTATGTCTTACCTATTAAAAATCTATTAAAAGATAATGAAGCCAAAGCTATGTCATGGTTTTGCTTGGCATTTGCAGTGCTTATAGATGGATTAACTTTATTATTTGCACTGATGCAAGGCAAAGAAAAGACAGCTCTTTTTGCGAAGAATAATAGAGAAATAGTAGGAAGGTCTAAGGAGGCTATAGAGGAATTATTATTAGCCACGATTATGGATAATCAGGTGAGAGGTAAAGAGGGAGATAGAGTAGAGAATACTTTGTTGCAATTAGAAAAGTTCTTAAAACATTTTAAACTTATGCCAGAGGGTATGGAAAGTGGCTATTCTATGTGGTGCCCACTAGGAGACTTGGAGGAGTATAATGCATTTTTAGCTATAATTTGTCAATTTAATTTAGCAAGTATTCTATCTCGAGAAGACTTACTACTTCTAAAAGAAGAGGGAGAAGTGATGGAAGAAAAATACGTGCTTATTCGAACTAAGTTCATTATCTGGGCAAAACAGAAAATAGCTGATTTAGCACTCAGACAAGAATATATAGAGGAAGTTGGGGCATTAGAAAGAAACTTTGAAGGAGAGGGGGAGGTTGTATGATAATAGCTGTAGAATTATTGATACTTTGTATAGGGCTTACGGTATTTATGATGCAGCATAAGTTTAGACAGAAGATGAGTGTTGTAGCAAGTAAGCTAGTATATTGGACGACCCTACTCTTTATGAGTCTAACCTTTAATAGTATACTACTTTCTTCCTATCCTAATCATTATAACTTAGCAGGTTATTGGAACTTAAATAGCTTGATGGTAATCGGAAGTGTAGTTATTGGATATATTGTGTTACAAGCTATAGCACCGTCTAAGTATTTCACTAAACTGGTTAAAAAGTTTAGGCGAGATAAAAACAAAGAAGAAAATCAAGAAGAAGTTAAGATACATGAAAAAAATGGGTATTTAAAAGAGCTTCACTTTGAAACATTTTTAGAGACAGTATGCTGGTTAGCCTTTGCATTTACTTTGGCATTAGAAGGATATATGACGTTGCTACAAGGATTTGGCATGAGTGAAGCCATTCATATGGGGCTTAAAGGAATAGTCTGTCTTATGATGATGGCAACAGCTCCAATTATTATAAGACAAATTATTTTTTATCTCTATCGTATTCGTAGTATGAAAGAGGAGCAGAACTTAAGTGAAGTAGAAATTAAATTTCATCATAAACTAAGGAAAGAAAATAATAGACTATAATCTATCTGAATATATAAATAGGGTGTAGTGATAGGGAGTACCTATAATTGTATGCCTAAAATCTATACGGAGCTATTAAGGGAATTTAATTCAGGAGATATAGAAAAGGCAAGACTACTACAGACAAAAGCTAATCATGTTATAGAATATATTGTGAAATATGGAGTAATGCAATCTGTTAAGTCATTACTAAGTTGTTATGGATTTGAGGACAATGGTTGTAGAGAATCTTTTAAAGCATTAACAGATGAAGAGGAGAAAATATTAAAAGGAGTGTTTAAGAAGTATATTCTATAAATTTATAAACAGCTTAGCAGGG
>JAVVPO010000034.1:5243-16634 GCA_036655715.1 Cellulosilyticaceae bacterium
TTAAAAGGAGTGTTTAAGAAGTATATTCTATAAATTTATAAACAGCTTAGCAGGGAGTTTTATAACCTTGCTAAGCTGTTTTTGGATTTAATTTGAAGGGTTACTCGGGATAGTTTAGTGTATCGATTGTAAGGTTATAAAGTGTATCGTCAAGATACTTCTTAGCTTCCCATTTGGCCATAGGTAAGTTCATGTCTAAGTAGTTACCACAGTCACGAGCTGAAGCGCCAGGCACGGCGCCTTCGAAGTTTGCCACAAACTCAAACATCTCTATGATAAGTGGTGCAATATCTTTAGAACTCTTTTCATCTTTTAAGATGATATAGAAACCAGTACGGCATCCCATAGGTCCAAAGTAAATCACATCATTAGCCCATGTAGAATGATTGCGAAGGAATGTAGCACCTAAGTGTTCGATAGTATGCATCTCTGCATTTTGCATAACAGGCTCAATATTTGGGGCTTTCATTCTAAGGTCATAAGTAGTTACGGCGTGTTCGCCTACGAAATCTATACGTGATACATAAATACCAGCAAGTAAATCAAGGTGATTAACTGTGAAGCTAGCTATTTTTTTCATAAAGGGCTCCTTTCAGAAGATCCGTGATATTTTGAGATGCTATGATTATACACTATAATACTAGGTTGGGAAATGGAAAATACTCTATTTGAGGAGAAAAGTTAGGGAAGTGAGATAGATTCTAGATTTTAAAACTTGGAGAAGTGGGATATAATAGAGGATACAAGGAAATGTAAAGTAGGTGGGAAGGTTATGGAGAAAGAGAACGCAGATATAAAAGTATGCTTACTATGTCTGTAACCATAAAGTATGATAGTGTAAAAGTATCTTATACAGTAGAGAACAAAGAGGATAAGGCACTTCCTTATGGCATCGCACTACATCCATTCTTCATGAAACTAGGTAAAAGTTTATGTAAGACTTCAGCTAAAAGTCTAATGGAGATGACAGAGGAAAAACTACCAACAGGTGAGTTAATAGACATCAAAGGAAGCTTATATGATTTAAGTGAGTACATAGATATAGAGAGTGTACAGTTAGACCATGTATATACAGGGATAGAAGAAGTACCACAAGCTGAGATACTTTACCCTGAGATAGGGCTGAAGGTAGAACTTGAAAGTAGTAAAGAGTTTACACATCTAGTAGTATTCACACCAGCAAATCAGGATTTCTTCTGTATAGAGAATCAAAGTTGTAGCACCAATGCTCACAATATGTATGCAAAAGGTTTTGAAGAAGTATCAGGGCTTGAAATCGTACAGCCACATACATCAAAAAAAGGTTATATAAACTATAAGTTTAAATACCTATAGATAAAGGAAGTCTTTACCGATTTACCTTGATTTTACAAGGTTTATTTGATAGGATAAAAAAATAGTAAAAGATAAAGAGGTGCAATTATGAGTAACGATAAAAAAGTCATTTTTAGTGGCATGCAGCCTTCAGGGGTTATTACACTTGGTAACTATTTAGGGGCATTGAAAAATTGGACAAACCTTCAAGATGAATATAACTGTTTATATTGTATCGTAGATATGCATGCAATTACAGTAAGACAAGACCCTGCGACACTTAGAAAGAATTCTAGAAATCTACTTATGCAGTATATAGCAGCAGGACTTGATGCCGAGAAGAATACTATTTACTACCAATCACACGTATCAGGACATGCAGAACTTGCATGGATACTTAACTGTTATACTTATATGGGTGAACTTAGTCGTATGACACAGTTTAAAGAAAAGTCAGGTAGTCATGGAGATAATATCAATGCAGGATTATTTACTTATCCAGCACTTATGGCAGCTGATATTCTTCTTTTCCAAACAGACCTTGTACCGGTAGGGGCAGACCAAAAGCAACATTTAGAGCTTGCACGTGATATTGCAACTAGGTTTAATGGTATCTATGGAGATACATTCAAAGTACCAGAGCCATATATTAGTAAAGTGGGGGCTAAGGTTATGAGCCTTCAAGATCCTACCAAGAAAATGTCTAAATCAGATGAGGATATGAATGCAACAATTTCATTAATAGATGATACAGATACTATTATTCGTAAGTTCAAGAGAGCTGTAACGGATTCAGATGCTTGTGTACGATTTGATCAAGAAATTAAGCCAGGTATTAGTAACCTTATGACTATCTATAGTGCTATAACAGGTATGTCTATGGAGCAGATTCAAAATGAGTTTGAAGGTAAGGGGTATGGAGATTTCAAGATGCGTGTAGGAGAAGCTGTAGTTGAAGAGCTTAGACCTTTACATGGTAAATTCGAAGAATTATCAAAAGATAAAGGCTATATTGATAGCATCATTAAGAAAAATGCGGAGACGGCTAATTACTTAGCAACAAAGACGCTTCGTAAAGTTCAAAAGAAGGTGGGATTCCCTCCTATTATTAGATAAGTTTGTATGAGATGCCCTGTTGGATGGACTTGTAGAGGTCTATTTGATGGGGTGTTTTTTAATTCCCTGTGGAGTAAGAGGTGAAGGTGAATGGGTAGGAGTTATGAAATTAATAGTTAAAGTAATAAAGCCGATAATAATAAGAATGAACTTAGCAGTTGTGAATAAGATGATAGAGGATAATATAGGCGCAATAGGGGAGGTTGAATGAGAATGATAGATGGGCATGTGCATTTAGAAAGAGGACCTTATACAAGGGAGTGGATGACGAGGTTTGTGGAGCAGGCGCAGGTAATGGGGATCACAAGGCTATATATGTTGGAGCATACGCATCGATTTGAAGAATTTACAGAGGTGTATGAATCTATATTTAAGGATGAAATAGTAGCTAAGGAACAGACTGAGTGGTTTTACAAGAAGCCTAAATTGAAAATAGAAGAGTACATAGTGTTTGCAGAGCAAATGAAGAGGATAAATTGGCCTATTGAAGTGAAGTTTGGATTAGAGGTGTGTTATTTTCCAGAAAAGGAAGAGCTGCTTAGACAGAAACTAGATGAGTATCCATGGGATTTTTTGATAGGTTCGGTGCACTGGATTGATGGATGGGGATTTGATAATGCTAAAACTAAATGGAGTTGGGAACGAAAAAATGTTGATGCGATTTATCAAAGGTACTATGAGGTCATGATACAATTAGTGGAATCAAAACTATTTAATAGTTTAGGTCATCCAGATTCGATCAAATGTTTTGGCTATTATCCTCGAAATACTTTAACTGGAATGTACCATCAATTAGCAATGGCTTTAAGGGAAAATAATGTGAAAACAGAATTTAGCGCGGGACTTCATATTAATTATAATCATGAGGAATTAGGACCGAATAAAGAACTTTTTCAAATACTTTTAGAGCATCAAGTAGAATTTGTGGTAGTATCTGATGCACATAGACCAGAAGATGTGGGGAAATATATAAAAGAGGGACTAGAAATAATCAATAATTATATGGAAAATATTTGTATACAAGAATAATTATAAATAAAGTGTTAAAAAAAATAGAAATATAAGTTACAATAGAGGGATATCAAAGTGAAGGTAAGAAAGATAGGAGAAAAAAATGTACGAGTATTTTAGAGGTTATGTGATCAGAGAAGGCAATGAGGGGATACCAGTAGATAAGCTGCGTAGTTTGTATGTACAGACAGGATGGGTAAGTCCGACCATGTCTAGCTGGCAAAATGAAAAGTTTGAGGTAGCCCTTAAGAACTCTGCATGGGCATTTACTGTATGGGATAAGGAAAAGCTCATCGCCATGGTAAGAGTTGTATCTGATAAGGTTATGGTTGCATCTATTCAAGACCTTATTGTAAGAGAAGAATACAGACAGAAGGGAATAGGTACAAAGTTAATTAGCTTATGTATGCAAAAAATGCCTCATGGATGCTGGTCTGCTAGAGTTAATCCAGATATTTATCATATTTATGAGGAACATGGATTTGAGATAGATGAACAAAATGAAAAGACAACGTTGATTTACAACGGATTTGAGAAGGCCAGGGAAGATGGCAATAGATAGGGTTGAATAAATAAAAAGGGGGATGCATTAGTTTACTAGATAGCCGTCCGCCTGAGGGGAGAGAATTTTTTAGTTTCTAGCTGCGCATTTTATGAAAATCTAAGTTCACTTTTTTTATGAACGTCATAAACTCACTTCGTTCAAACAGTATGACTAAGAACCATTAAAAAAGTTCACTAAGATTTTCAATTAAAATGCTACGCATGAAACCAAAAAGTTCTCGCCCCTCAGGCTAGGTTATTAGTAAATTAATACATCTCCTTTTTTAGTTAGGATAGGTGGTAAATTCAGGCACACCCTTTTTTGCTTTACTCTAGGTGAGTTGGGATGAAGCCTCGTCCGCGGCCTATGACTTGGGCTGTTTCGGAAACAGTCATGAAGGAACTAGGGTCGTGGGAGGTGGCGATTTGTCTTGCTTTAGCAACTTCGCGAATACCGATAGTTGTATAGAGGATGTATTTTGCATTTTGAGTGTAGGCACCCATTGCAGGAATAATAGTAACGCCTCTATGTAACTCTTCGATAATATCATCGGCAATATGTTGATAATGCATTTCATCGGTAATAATGAATATAGTACGTTTATAGTTTACACCGTCTACTACAAAGTTTGTCACTTTGCTTGATACAAACATAGTGGCTAATGTAAGAACTGATAAGTCGATACCGAAGAAAAACAGTGAGAAAAGAATAATGACAGCATTAATGATTAAATTCACTGTGGCCATACTGAAGGAAAAATGTTTGTTAATAATCTTAGAGATAATATCTGTTCCGCCAGTAGAGCCATCTCCTCTAAAGATAATACCGTTTCCAAGACCGCTTAAAACACCACCTACCAAGATGACGGATATAAGGTTCCCTGTAGGAATAACAACACCTCTTGTTACTTCTATCCAAAAGGATAGCATGGACATACCAAACAAGCTGTAAAATAAAAAGTTTTTCTTAAGGAAGAAGAAACCGACTATAAAAAGTGGAATATTGAGTAATAGAATCAGTGTACTGATATTCCAATCAAATATAAAGTGTAAGAACATAGAGATACCACTTACACCTCCGCTTAATAGCTTGTTTTGTACTAAAATACCATTCGTAGAAAGGGCTGATAGAAAGGTTCCTAGAATGATAAAGATAACGCGTCTAAAATCCGTCTTTAGATATTTCATTATATTCGCTCCAAAAAGTAATTTTTATTTCTTACATAATTATAGTATGAATTAAATAATTTGCAACAAGAATAAGGTAGATGTAAAATATAACTAATAGGACATAGATAGTGTATGAGGTTAAGCGATGAATTATAGCTTAAAATAGATAATAAATTTTGTAAGAATAAAATATGAAAAATAATAGAATTGAAGGTGATTAAATGAAGTTTTTTGTGGATTTACACATACATACTGTAGCAAGTGGACATGCCTATAGTACAGTAGATGAAAATGTGAGAGAGGCAAGTGAGAAAGGCTTAATTATAATGGGGATTGCAGATCATAGTGCAGGTATGCCTGGTGGAGCGCCGCTGTTCCATTTCCATAACTTAAAAGCAATACCTAGAGAAATCTATGGCGTGACAGTACTTAAAGGAGCAGAAGTTAATATTGTGGATTATGAGGGTAATTTAGATCTAAGTGATAGTACGCTAGAGGGGCTAGATTATGCTATAGCTAGTTTTCATCCACCATGTATAGAGTTTGCAGATGCACCAACTGTTACAAAGGGCTTAATAAAAGTAATGGAAAACCCTTATGTTAAGATTATTGGGCACCCAGGAGATTCACGTTATCCGTTTAATATAGAAGAGATTGTACTAGCTTCTAAAAGAACAGGTACATTATTAGAAGTAAATAATGCTTCTTTAACACCAGATAGCTTTAGACCAGGAGTGAGGGAAAACCTTGTAACGCTTCTTGAATTATGTAAGATACATGAAGTACCTATTATCGTGGGAACAGACGCACATGTGTGCTACGCAGTAGGTGAGTTTGAACTATCAGTAGAATTGTTGAAGGAATTAAAATTCCCTGAAAGATTAATTATGAATACAATGCCAGACAAACTTGCAATGCTTATTTTAAATAGCAAGTTGAAATAGAAAGTTTTATACTGTAAAATGGTAAAGTAAGAACATATGAAGATCATGAGGGGTGAACAAAAGATGAACTCAAAATTAAAAGATGATATGACAGACCGCTTATTTGATGGGATTTTAAAGTTAGAGACAATAGAAGAGTGTTATGCCTTTTTTGAGGATATATGTACAATTAACGAGATGAAAGCTTTAGCACAAAGGCTAGAAGTAGCTAGGATGCTAGAAGAAAAAAGAACATACATTGAGATACAACAACTAACAGGGGCATCTACAGCTACGATTAGTAGAGTTAATAGATGTTTAAGTTATGGCTCAGATGGCTATAAATTAGTTTTAGATAGAATTAAAAAATAAGATCTAGCTACCCTCAACTTTTTGTTGAGGGTAGCATTTATGTAAGGTCATACAAAGGAGGCTTAAAGGATGGATTTTGTAGCAGGACTTAATGAAATGCAGAAGGAAGCAGTGCTTCATACAGAAGGACCTTTACTTATATTGGCAGGTGCAGGTTCTGGAAAGACAAGGGTGCTTACACATAGAATAGCCCATTTAATCAAAGATAATGGAGTGACACCTTGGTCAATCTTAGCCATTACCTTTACCAATAAAGCAGCAGCAGAGATGCGTGAGAGGGTAGGAGGGCTTATTGGGAATGATTTAGCCTCAGACATGTGGATTAGTACATTCCACTCTATGTGCGTAAGAATGCTTAGAAGAGATAGTGAGAGACTCGGGTATGGTAGATACTTTACGATTTATGATACATCTGATCAAAAAGCCCTAATCAAAGATGTCATGAAAACCCTAAATATCAATGATAAGAACTTCCCAGTATCAGGTATGCTTGGCGGAATTAGTAGCAAGAAAAATGAGTTTATTACGCCGATAGAGTGTTTAGAAATGGCGGGAGGAGACTTTAAAGAAAAGACTATTGCCCAGGTTTATGGCGCTTATCAAAAGAAACTTAAAGAAAATAATGCAATGGATTTTGATGATTTACTCATGAATACCTGTATCTTACTTAAAGAACATAAAGAGGTATTAGAATTTTATCAAAAGAAATTTAAATATATATTAGTAGATGAGTATCAAGATACTAATGGTGTACAGTATCATTTAGTTCAGATGCTAGCTAAAGGTCATAGTAATTTATGTGTAGTAGGTGATGATGATCAATCTATCTATGGATGGAGAGGGGCAGATGTTAAGAATATCTTGGATTTCGAGCGTGATTTTGATCATGCAACAGTGATTAAACTAGAACAAAATTACCGTTCAACTAAGACTATTTTAGAAGCTGCCAACAAAGTAGTTGCACGTAACTATGGAAGAAAAGCTAAAAAACTATGGACAGATAATGAGCAAGGAGATGTTATTTCTATACTTGAACTTGATAATGAATATAGAGAAGCGGATGCTATTGCCAACCTGATTATACGAGGGATTGAAAGTGGCGATAGAGAGTTCAAAGAGTTTGCAGTGCTTTATAGAACGAATGCACAATCACGTGCGATAGAGGAAAAAATGATTCATAATTCTATTCCTTATAGATTACTTGGTGGTGTAAGATTCTACGAACGTAAAGAAATCAAAGACCTTATCGCATACCTAAGAGTTATAGCGAATCTAAAAGATGATGTAGCACTTAAACGTGTTATTAATGTACCTAAAAGAGGGATTGGCGCGGCAAGTGTCAATACGATTACAGAGTATGCAGTCAATCAAAATATGGATTTCTTTGAAGCTGCAAGGATGTCTAAAGAATTTGGTGTACTTGGGAATGCGCCTTCTCTAAAAGTATTATCTTTCGTCTATCTAATAGAAGAACTAAGAGCGCTATCTCAAACAGGAGATGTAAGAGAATTATTAGAAGCTATTATAGAGAAGACTGAATATGTAAGCTATCTGCGTCAAAGTGAAGGCGAAGAAGCTAAAGAGCGTATTGATAATATCCATGAACTTGTATCAAAAGCGGCAGGTTATATGCAACACGCTAAAGAACCTTCTCTTGATGAATTTTTAGAAGATGTAGCACTTGTGGCGGATGTAGATAACTATGACCAAGAGAGTAACTCAGTAGTGCTTATGACGCTTCATAGTGCTAAGGGACTAGAGTTCCCTGTTGTCTTTATGCCGGGTATGGAAGATGGGTTATTCCCAAGCTTTATGAGTATGACAGAAGGCGAGGACAAGCTAGAAGAAGAAAGACGCTTGTGCTACGTAGGAATCACAAGGGCAAGAGAGAAGCTTTATATGCTTCATACTCAGCAAAGAACAGTGTTTGGTCGTACACAATCAAGTATGAGATCAAGATTCATTAAAGAGTTACCGATAGAAGTAACTAATTTACAATCACTAGATAAACCACAAACAGGTGGTGGAAGATTTATAAATGGGAAGACAAACCCTCTGTCCCCTTTTAGCAAAAATCCAATCAACAAGCAAGGGTTTGGTAAACAAGATGCTACTAACACGGTCTTTGAAAAACCAGAATTTAAGAAAACCGAGTTTACACAACCACAGGTAGCTAGACCTACAATACCAAAGACTCCTGATAGAGGTGTAATGCCTAATATAGGTAAAAAGATAGAGAATTTACCAAAAGTAACACAAGAGTTTTTTGCGGGAGATGTAGTCAAGCATAAGATGTTTGGTGAAGGAACGATTACCAAAGTAGATCGAACAGAAGATGATGTGTTTGTTACAATTAATTTCAGTAAAGGTATGTCTAAGAAATTGAGTGTAAGATTTGCGAAATTGCAGAAAAATTAGAAAAAAATACTTGATGGAAAAATGTGTAGATGGTACAATAGAAATGTAATATATTTCCATGAAAATATTGTAGGTTAAGTTAGGGGATTTAATACCAATGATGGGGGTACTACTATGGGGAAGATAGATGAGAAATTGAAAATTAAAGAAGATATTAATTTGCAGGAGTTAGTGATGCTAACAAAAGATTTTGTTAAATTAGCAGATTCATTATATGAAGATGGCAAGTTAACCTGTGAAGAATATAATGAACTTATCTTTTTGAAAAAAGATTTTTTAAATAGGGTAGAAAAAGAAGGGTCTCAGCTTTAATAGCAGAGGCCTTTTGTTTTGGGAATTTGTAAGCACTATAAAGTAGAATGGTAGATAAAATGAGTAAAAGTGATGACATGAGGCAACGATAAATTATTATAGGTAATCCTTAAGAATGTATAGATATAGAAAAAAATATGACTTATACTAATAATAGATTTGGTAGATGAGGAGATTAAAGAGATGAATATAAAAGAAAAAATAGATAGCTTGAAACAAAAGATAGAGTACTATAATGATAAATATTACAATGAAAATGAATCTGAAGTAAGTGATTATGAGTATGATCAATTAACTATCGCGTTAAGAACATTAGAAAAAGAACATCCAGAATACTTAACTAGTGATTCTCCTACGCAACAGGTAGGGGGTATAGCAAAGAGAGAAGCAGGAAAACTTGTCAAGCATAATGTGCCTATGCTTAGTTTACAAGATGTCTTTACAAAAGAAGAGGTTATAGACTTTGTTAAGAAAATGCAAAAGGAATTAGATCATCCTGTATTTATAGTAGAAAGAAAGATTGATGGCTTATCTGTTTCACTGAGATACCAAGAGGGTGAGTTCTTACAAGGTGTGACAAGAGGAGATGGCATCACGCAAGGGGAAGATGTAACGGATAATATTAAGATGATAAAAACGGTTAAGAAAAAGCTTAAAGAAACAGTACCTTACCTAGAAGTAAGAGGTGAGGTTTATATGTCTAATGAAGTTTTTGAAGAGGTCAATGCAAGACAAGAAGAGCTAGAAAAGAAAATATTTGCGAACCCAAGAAACTGTGCAGCAGGGACACTTAGACAACTCGACCCTAAAGTTGTGAAAGAACGTAATTTATCCATATTCATATTTAATGTGCAAGAAGCAAGAGGCATATCTTTTGCAACGCACTCAGAAAGTTTTGAATGGATGAAAAAGCAAGGGCTTAGCATCATAGAAGACTATACTAAATGTACATTAGCAGAGGAAGTATGGGAGGCTATTGCTAAGATTGGCGATACAAGAGGTGAGTTTGGCTATGAAATAGATGGCGCAGTGGTGAAGGTTGATGATTTAGCAAGTAGAGAAAAGCTAGGTGCAACGGCTAAAACACCAAGATGGGCTATTGCCTATAAATACCCACCAGAAGAAAAAGAAACTAAAATTATTGATATAGAAATAGGGGTAGGAAGAACAGGCAGACTTACACCAACGGCCTTATTAGAACCTGTAAGATTAGCAGGCACATCAGTTGCAAAGGCAACACTGCACAACCAAGATCGTATAGATAGTCTAGATGTAAGAATTGGGGATACAGTAGTGGTAAGAAAGGCGGCAGAGATCATTCCTGAAATTATATCTGTAGTGAAAGAGAAAAGACCAAGTGATGCAAAGCTATTTAGAATACCAAGTACATGCCCTGTTTGCGGAGCACCTACAGCTAGAGAAGAAGGTATGGCAGATACAAAATGTACAGGGGCAAGCTGCCCAGCACAATTAGTTAGACACATTATGCACTTTGCTTCACGAGATGCTATGGATATTAGAGGTATGGGTGCAGCTTATGTGAAAGCACTTATTGAGTCAGGATATGTTAAAGACGTAGCGGATATTTACTACTTAAAGAATTATAGAGATGAATTAATCGAAAAAGGTTTAGTTGGAAAAGAAAAAAATACAGATAAATTATTAGCGACTATAGAAGCAACAAAGGCTAATGATATAGATAGACTGATTAAAGGTCTTGGTATAAAAAATATAGGGAAACAAGCTGGACTAGCCTTAAGAAAGCATTTTAAGGATATCAAAGAATTAGAAAATGCAACCTATGAAGAATTGATAGAAGTAGAAGACTTTGGCGATATTAGTGCGAAGGCTATTGTGGAGTTCTTTAAGCATGAGCAAAATCAAGATATCTTGAAAAGGTTAGAAGAAGCTGGCGTAAATATGAAAGCGTCCATATCTCATGAAGAAACAGATGCAAAATTTGAGGGACAAACTTTTGTGGTGACAGGGACTTTACCAACGCTAGGAAGATCAGAAGTGGCAGAACTCATTCAGAAATATGGTGGGAAAGTATCTGGGAGTGTATCTAAGAAGACTACTTATGTATTGGCTGGAGAAGCGGCAGGAAGTAAATTAACTAAGGCTAATGAGTTGGGTGTGAAGGTGATTAGTGAGGCGGAGTTGTTAGGAATGATAGAGTAGGGAGGGAACAGATAGGTTGTGTTTTCACTCC
>JAVVPO010000034.1:16734-24413 GCA_036655715.1 Cellulosilyticaceae bacterium
GAAGGGATAACTATCTGTTTGGGAAGAAGAAAAAAAGAAGGATAGAAGTGGATAGGAAAATTAGCAATATATAATGATGGAATATAGGAAGGAAAATGATATGTTTACATTAGCACCAAAGGATACTGAGAGGTTTATAGAATTTGAGGATTTAGCGCATAAGTTGGATAAATTGCTTGAGTGGGGTTTGATTACGGAAACGGCTAGGAAGAAAGAGATTATTAAAGCGTTTGAATATTATGAGGTAGCTAAGACTCAGCCTATTTTGTGTGATGTTATAGGGTATATTCCTTATAATGAGGAGCCGGATTCTCCTGATACTGCGGTAATTTGGATAGAGGGGAAATTACATAAGATAATGCCTGTATATCTTAAAGAAATGCAAAAGGGAACGAGTAAGATAGGAATCGAAGAAGCGATTGATGAAGTGAAGCAGGTCGTGATAGAAGAGGAAATTGGTAAAGTAAAACAAGTAGAAATCGAAGAAGCGTCTTGTGAGGTAAAGCAAGCGGGGCATGAAGAAAAGGTTTGTGAAACTAGACAAGTTGTATTAGAAGGGTTTTATGAAATAGGACAAACGGTATTAGAAGAGAAGCCTCAGAAAATAAGTGGACAGGTGAAGCAAGATAAGCATATAGAATGTGATTTTGTGGCAATAGATTTTGAGACTGCAAATAGTAAGCTAAATAGTGCTTGTTCTGTAGGGATTGTTGCAGTAGAAAATAATGAAATAGTAGAGAAGAAGTATTTTTTAATCAAACCGCCTATTCTCCGATTTGATGCGGAAAATATTGCAATTCATGGGATAACAGAGGCTGATGTAGCAAATAAAGCCTATTTCAGTGGGGTTTGGGAAGAGATGAAACCTTACCTATCCGAGAATTTATTAGTAGCGCATAATGCGGCATTTGATATGTCTGTACTCAGATGTTGCTTAAAGACGTATAGTATTTCTGTGCCTGATACAGAGTATGTGTGCAGTATTCCTGTCTCTACTTATGCATTTAAAGAAAAGGTAGGCAAATCATTAGGGGAAAGAACTAAGCTACTGGGAATAGACCTGAAAAATGCGCATAATGCGTTAGATGATGCAGTGGCTTGTGCGGAGTTAGTTATTAAGACATTACAAAAAAATAATAAAACATCATTGCATAAATTTCTAACTAAAAATAGAGAAATCAATGTGAAAAAGTTAGTAGAACTCACTCCGATAGAAGAGTTTAAAAAGCTAGGGAGTAAGCCTAAGGTTGAAGTGGCTAATACATCAATGAACAAACCATTCAATAAACCGATTAGCAAACCAAGTGATAAATCAGCTAGGTTTAAAAACAATATTAGAATAGGCGATGTAGAAGCAACGGTAGATAGTATTGATGAGCAAAACCCTATCTTTAATAAAGCATTTGTATTCACAGGGGATATGCAAGAGATTTCCCGCCAAGATGCTATGCAGAGTGTAGTTAATTTGGGGGGGATCATAAAAAGTGGTGTATCTAAAAAAGTGGATTATGTGGTAGTTGGCGTTCAAGATGCTGACTTAGTAGGATTAGATGGGATGAGTTCTAAGGAGAGAAAAGCCAAGGAACTAATGCAGCAAGGTGTAGATATAAAAATTATAGATGAAGAAAAATTTAGTCAGTTAATCAATTGGAAATAGAAGATACAAATGAATTATTAAATGATGCATAAATAATTGAACTAAAAATAATATTACAAAATATTACAGAATGATTAAGAAAGTACTACGTATCGGATAATTAGTGTTGGAAAAAGAGGATTATGGTATAATGATGTAAAAATATAAAAGGATAAACTTAACAAGGAGGAGCAAGAGTGGACAAGAAAATAATGACAGCAATTGTAAGCATAGTAATCTTTTGTATGAGTATTACAAGCGTTTATGCAGCGCCTATGAAGCTAGAATATGATGGCAAAACTCATACCTATGATTTGGCACCCATTACGCTTTATATCGATGGGGAAGAGGTGGACACAAGTCTTATGCCACCTGTGCAGCTAGAAGGGACAACTTTAGTGCCAGTAAGAGAAGTCTTTGAACCAATGGGGGCTTTTGTAGAATGGAAAGAAGAAGAGAAAAAAGTTTACATAGAGTATAACGGTACATTACTAATATTAGAAATGAATAATAAAGAAGTTTGGAAAAATGGGGAAATTATAAAATTAGATATACCTGCAAAGGTTATTAATAATAAAATTATGGTGCCTGTAAGATTTATCAGTGAGCAAATGGGATTTGCAGTTCAGTGGCTTGGGGATACAAGAGAAATTCATATTACAGGACAAAAGATAGAGGTAGCACCACCCGAGGTGATAGAACCTGAAGTGCCAGAAATAGAAGAACCTAGTTTTCCAGAAGATGATGATGGAGATGAAAAAGTAGATATGAGTGACTTCATAGGAAAAGTAGATGGAGTGACTGAGATTTATGAAGGATTTAAAAATAAACATAAAGTTTATGTAGATTATAAAAGTAATGCAAAGACAACAATTAACACGATAGCAATATCTCAGAATGGTAGTACTGCTATCGGAATGATACAAGCAAATAGCCCGATTACAGATATTGAAGCAACTGTAAGTGAAGGTAAAATTATTGTAGATATTCCAAATAGTACGAATGGGCTTAAATCAAGTATTACACCAGATGCAAATGGCTATGTAAGTGGTATTCGTACAAGCCAATATGAAAAAGATAAAACGAGAGTAGTTTTTGATTTAAAAGCAGGTGTTTCAACAAAGATTACTTTAACTTCTGACCGTAAGGCAATCATGATAGAAATGGATAAACAACTATTAGAAGCGATTCTTGTAGGACAAGATAGAATAAGTGATTACATTGCTATAGATAATATAGCTCCAAATCAGATGAAGGTAGCAGAAGAGCTAGGTCAAATGACTATTAATATAGCGAATGTGTATGTAGATGAAACAATTGACTGGAACAGCGTAGATGGGGAATATATCAAGACTGTAAAAGTAAGTAATACATCAAATGGTATACAAATAGTAATGCAGCTAAATGATGAGAAGTTATATTTCTCACAAGTACAATCTGATAAAGGCGATACAATTATAAGGCTTGTTAAGCCAGAGTTTAAGAATATAAGTTACGCTTCCTATAATAAAATACTTACGCTTGATGCCCCAAGTGGCCTAAGTGCAAGTGATATTAGAGTAGAAGATTTATACAGAGAGAAGAAACTAATTCTGGATCTTGGTGATAACTATGAAGAACACTTCGGAAAAGGCACTTATAAGGTAGGAGATCAAGTAGTTAATAACATACAAATTATCAATGATAGAACGACTAAAATAATCATTAATGAAAGTAGTATTCACGCTGTAAATGTTAAAGATACTGCAGAGGGTATACAAATTAAGCTTGTTAAGCCACAAGAAAAGTATGGGAAAATATTAGTATTAGATGCAGGACATGGTGGTAATGATGGCGGATCATCAGGGAATGGATTAAAAGAAAAAGAAGTTAATTTCAAGCAGACAATGGTTGTGAAGAATCTAATTGAAAAAAATACAGATATTAAAGTATATATGACAAGAGAAGATGACTCAACATTAACACTTGCATTTAGAACAGACTTAGCAAATGATATCAATGCCGATATGTTTGTGAGTATACATAATAATTCAGCATCACCAGCTGCAAAAGGAACAGAATTGTTGTACTATCCTAATTCATCAGATACAAGAAGTAAGCAAATTGCAAAGCTTATGCAAGATAACATTGTTAAGGCTACAGGGATGTATAATAGAGGAATTAAAGAAAGACCAGACCTTTATGTACTACGTACAAGTAAGATGCCAGCGGTACTTATTGAAGGTGGATTCTTATCTAATGCAGAGGACGCGGCAAAACTAAAATCAGAAGACTTCACACAAAAGTATGCTTATGCTGTGTATGAAGCAATCGTGGAAGCTTTTAATACTCTTTCATTTAGATAAAAAGAAGTTGATTTTAAAGATGATAAGTAGTAATAATAACAAAGAGACATCAACTATGATTAGGGTGAAGTAGTACCTAAGAGCGTTGATGTTTTTTGCTGTTTAGAATAAGTAAACGTGTTGATATATCTAAAAAAGAAGTATTATGGTATAATATTGAAAAAATAGAGATAAATAAGGGGGAGAAATATTGAATAAGAAGTTAATGACAGCCATCGTAAGTATGGGGATTTTTTTCATGAGTGTGATGAACGTAGCTGCAAGTCCAATGGCGTTAGTATATGATGGACAAACGCATCTATATAATTTGCCGGCTATTATGTTATACCTGAATGGAGAAATAATAGATACCTATCTTATGCCTCCTGTGCAGATAGAAGGAACAACGTTGGTGCCTGTGAGAGAGGTTTTTGAGCCACTAGGTGCTTTTGTAGAGTGGAAGGCAGAAGAAAAGAAGGTTTACATAGATTATGAGGGTAAGTTACTTATACTAGAGATGGATAATAAAGAAGCATGGATAAATGGAGAATTTATAGGCTTAGATATGCCAGCTAAGGTTATTAATAATAAAATAATGGTACCACTAAGATTTGTGAGTGAACAGATGGGGCTTCATGTGCAGTGGATTGGCGAGACAAGAGAAATACATCTAGAGCAGCTAATCAAGGAAGAGGAACTGCCCTTAATACCGGATGCAGAGATACCTGGTGAGCCAGAGTATGAAGTAGAAGATACAATGCCAGAAGTATTAAAGTTAGAGAATATAAAGTACTTTGAAGGGGATAAAACACTTACAATTTATACTTCGAAAGATATAGATACTAATCAAATAACGATAGAAGACCTGTATAGGCAAAAGCAGCTTATCATCGATTTAGGAGATAATTATGAGAGGGATTTTGAAGAAGGGAAATGGGATATTAATCAAAATACAGTGAAGACTATCACTGTTGTGAATGATGAAACAACTAAACTCATTGTGGATACTCAGTCCATACATACAGTAAATATAATAGAAGATGAAGATAAGTTACAAATAGAGCTTGTGAAGCCCAAAGAAAAGTATGATCAAATCATTATGATAGATCCAGGGCATGGTGGATATGCACCAGGAACAACAGTAAATAGTACTGTAGAGAAAGACGTAAATTTAAAGCAGGCTTTAGCTGTAAGAGATATGATAGAAAGTAATACCAGTATTAAAGTATATATGACGAAAGAAGATGATACAGGGGTAGAAAATAGAAATAGAACTCTTTTAGCTAATGATATAGAGGTAGATTTTTTTGTAAGTATACATAATAATTATGCAGATAGAAAAGATGCGAGTGGAACAGAAGTTTTTTATTATCCTAGTGAACAAGATAATAGAAGCCAAGAAATAGCTAAGATAATACAAAACAAAATTATCATGTACGGGGGAACAAGAGATAGAGGGATTAAGCCAGGGGTAGATTTAATCGTATTAAATACGAGTCAAATGCCAGCAGTTCTTATTGAAGGTGGCTTTTTGTCCAATGAAGAAGATTTAGCTAAGCTAGTTTCAGCGGACTTTACACAGTTGTATGCTTATGCTGTCTATGAAGCTGTTGTAGAAATCTTTAGTACACTGTCATTTAGATAAAAAATAAAAAATAAAAGGTAGCTATTTATCAAGTAGCTGCTTTTTTTGTTGAATGAATTTTCTTGAACTACATAGAGATAACCTCTAGAATAAAGAAAAGGGGGTTGTAAAAATATGGTAATCAATTTAGTTAAATGGATTGTAGTCTTTACAATGGGGATAAATGTTTTATGCGTAAATGGACAAGCTTATATTAATGGGGAAACAGTAGAGACTGTAAAGGATAAGCATAAAGAGATTGAGGGACTGTTAGAAGAGAAAATAGAAGAAAGTCTAAATGAATCTCAAGATATGAAATGGATGACTTCACAAAATAAAGTTTTAGAAGTACAATGGAAAGAAGGACATGTAACGGTTAACCTTCATAAAGATATAATTGGATATGGAGGAGGGACTTATACTGAATATATACTGGGTGCTCTAATTATGGAGGCTGTTTTTGAAAACAGTGAAGCTGAAAGTTTAACTATTCTAGTTAATGGCACATCAGAACAACTTCCAGAAGGAAGTGATTACTCAAATTGTAGCAGAGAAAACTACAATGATTACTATCAGTTAGATAACCCAAAGACCGAAAAACAGAGCTTAAGATAAATAAAGTGAGGGACACATGAAAACAATAATATTTGCAACTCAAAATCAAGGTAAAGTAAAAGAAATTAAAAAAATATTAGAAGACTTAGATGTAGAAGTGTTAACTATGACAGAAGCTGGAATAGATATAGATATTGAAGAGAATGGAACAACTTTTGAGGAGAATGCAGTGATTAAAGCAGAGGCTTTAAAAGCTTATTCAGACTGTATTATACTAGCAGATGATTCAGGTCTTGAGATTGACTATTTAGATAAGGCGCCAGGTGTATACTCAGCAAGATACATGGGGAAAGATACGCCTTATGAAGAGAAGAATCAAAAGATATTAGACATACTAAAAGATGTACCAGATGAGAAACGTACAGCAAGGTTCGTATGTGCTATAGCTGCCGCAGGAAAAGGCATTGAGACGATGACAACACTAGGGACAATAGAGGGTTATATAGGGCATCAAGCAGCAGGTGGACATGGTTTTGGATATGATCCGATTTTCTATGTAAATGAATATCATATAAGTACAGCACAGTTAAATCCAGAAGTGAAAAATACAATAAGTCATAGAGGTAAGGCACTTAGATTGATGAAAGAAAAGCTTATGATGCTAATAGGTGAGTAGGATGAAAGTACTAGTTATTAGTGACACACATCATAGAATTAATAGAGTAGATAGAGTACTAGAAATATTTAAGGATAAAGGGATAGAGCATATCATTCATGCTGGAGACCATCTTCAAGATGCAAAGGATATAGAGGCTAAATATCCACATATTCAAGTGCATAAGGTACCAGGGAATTGTGATATGGAGGGGTATGGCTCAGATACCTCTAAACTTATCCGTATTTCAGGGATACCTATCTTTATAGCCCATGGACATAAACATCATGTGAAATATGATTATGAAGAGATTTTTATAGATGCAGTAGCTCATGAAGCTAAGGTGGCTATTTTTGGACATAGTCATAGTGCTTATAAAGAAAGAAAAGAAGGAATTATATTATTGAATCCAGGAAGTATCTCAGAACCTAGAGATACAACTATGCCATCTTTTGCTACTTTAGATATAGAAAATCATGAAGTTAAAAATGTAGAAATCTTACAATTGTTAGGGAAGGAAAGTATAGGACGCCATCCTTATTTTTAACTTTATGACATAAAAGAAAAAAATAATGAAAAAATAGTGAAAAGGTGTTGACGTATGAAAAATATTTATGTATAATACATTTTGTTGGTTGATAAACAAGCCAACACGCATAAAGAGATTAAGACATAAATATGCGGGTGTAGTTCAATGGTAGAACACCAGCCTTCCAAGCTGGCCACGTGGGTTCGATTCCCATCACCCGCTCTGTGTATCCGTAGCTCAGTTGGATAGAGCAACGCCCTTCTAAGGCGTGGGTCCGGGGTTCGAATCCCTGTGGATACAGTATGGTGGGAGTAGCTCAGTTGGTTAGAGCGCTAGACTGTGACTCTAGAGGTCGT
>JAVVPO010000035.1:0-24163 GCA_036655715.1 Cellulosilyticaceae bacterium
TAAAGTAGCTATATCCCTGTTTTATCAAGGTTTATAACTACTCTCACTTCTTATTATTTAATCTCTTTAATCTCTTTAATCTCTTTAATCTCTTTAAAAAATTTACGTCTTGCTCTGCCCAATTATTATTGAAAAAACGAGTATCGTATTCACGGGTAATACTTTTCACTAACTACCTTCTATTGTATATAAGCTTGCCTTATTTCCAGATGTGCCCAAGTCATGAGCTCTTATATACTCCATCTCATCCCCTCCTGTTAAATGGCATCTCATACTTATTCTTATTTATGCTATCATACATCGTAGGGAAAAAAGAGTTATTTTTTACATTGTTTTTTAACTTTTTTACGTTATTTATTTATTTCCTGCTCACTTCTTACTTATCTCTAAACTTTCTATTTATCTAGATTATCTCCTCGAAACTATTAGAAATATTTCATATTAAGCTATACTTCCTTCCCCATAGCACGCTATAATAATCCATATCAGATATACAAAGGAGTGATAGATATGAAATATATGATTATTTCAGATATTCATGGTTCTGAGCTTTATACCGAACAAGCGCTTAAAGCTTTTGAAGAAAAAAGCTGTGATCAGCTTATTATATTAGGTGATATTCTTTATCATGGTCCAAGAAACCCTCTCCCAGAAGGCCATAATCCGCAAGGTGTTGTCGCATTACTTAATCCTTATGCTTCTAAAATCATCGCTGCTCGTGGCAACTGTGAAGCGGAAGTCGATCAAATGTTACTGGACTTTCCCTGTTTAAGTGATTACGCCCTTATTGTTGATGAAGGTGTACGTATTTTCGCTACTCATGGTCATATTTATAGCGAAGACAACCTCCCTAAACTACAAAATAGAGATGTATTTCTCTATGGCCATACTCACCTCTGGGTTACCAAGGAAAAGGATGGCATCTTAATTTGTAATCCTGGTTCTATTTCTTTACCAAAAGAAAATAGGCCTGCGACCTATGCTATCTATGAAAACAGGCATATTACCATTTATACCTTAGAAGGTGAAGTAATTAGTGAGTAATTCTAAACGGTAAGAAGCCTATTTATTAATTATTCTAAAACTAAAAGACCTAAAGAGTTGTTTTAACTTATAGATTGAAGTTAAAGCAATACTCTTTAGGTCTTTTATTTTCTCATTCATCTTATTTCAAGAAATCTATAGCATATCCTGCATACAAAGTCATTCCTACTAGCAATGCCTCTTCATCCATATCAAATTTCTCATGGTGGTGGGGATAAGTCATTCCTTTATCTTCATTTTTGATGCCCACAAAAGCCAATACTCCTGGAACTTTTTCAAAGTAATAAGCTAAATCCTCTCCACCTGTTATCTTTTCAAAGTATACAAGTTGATTTTCACTCCATAGATTATTGGCGGTTTGCCTAGCTAATACTGTGCACTCTTCATCATTAATGACAGAAGGTGTTCCCCATGTGTACTCCAGTTCAGCCTCTGCTCTGTATGCTTTTACGGTATGTTGAATTACACGATCTAATATTTGTGGAAATTTTTCTCTTATGTTGGCATTAAAACATCTAGTTGTTCCTGTTAGTATGGCTTCATTTGCAATCACATTAAATGTTGTCCCTGCATGAAATGAACCTATTGTAACAACTGAGGGCTCAAGTGGACTAATCTCCCTACTTACAATAGACTGCAAGTTCATCACTACAGCCGAAGCTGCAAGTAATGCATCTACGCATTGATGGGGCAATGAGCCATGTCCCCCTTTACCTTTAATCGTTATCTTAAAGATATCCGAAGATGCCATTCGTGGACCAAAATCTATAGAGATCTGCTTAGCTGGGATATCTGCCCATAGGTGAATACCAAATAGCCCATCTACTCCCTCCATAGCACCTTCTTCTATCATTTTCTTAGCACCTCTAACAGGTTCTTCTGCTGGTTGGAAGAAGAGTTTAATCTCTCCTTTTATATCTGCTTTAACCTCACTGAGGACTCTAGCAGCCCCCAATAGCATAGCCATATGCCCATCATGCCCGCAAGCGTGCATAACGCCTGGATTTTTAGATTTATAACTTACCTCATTACACTCTGTCACCTTCAATGCATCCATATCTGCTCTTAAAGCTATACATTTTCCTGGTGCTTGCCCTTTAATCGTAGCTATAATACCTGTCCCTGCTATAGTTTTATAAGGTATTCCAATTTCATTCAGTTCTTTTTGAATACGCTTT
Source organism: Cellulosilyticaceae bacterium (assembly GCA_036655715.1). Taxonomy (GTDB): domain Bacteria; phylum Bacillota; class Clostridia; order Lachnospirales; family Cellulosilyticaceae; genus JAVVPO01. The sequence continues at coordinate 2,223 of JAVVPO010000035.1, forward strand.
GAAGTATTCACTTCCTCAAAACTTAATTCTGGATGCTCATGAAATGTCCTTCTTAAATCAATAACATACTGCTCATATTTTTTTGCTATTTTTTTGATATCCATTTCCAAATCTCCCATTATCTATTTGAATTTATTTTTTACTTATGCCTTTACGAGTGCTTTCAGCCACTCTAGTATCTTTGCCATTATAGCATATCTCTACTAAGATTAAAAACTTTGTACACCTACAAGCTATTTATATAGAGCTATCCCTTATTTTCCAGTTTTGGGTGTATACAAGCACAAGATTGTTTCATTCTTCATAATTTATATTACAGGTATCAAAGAAGACTGGAGGAGTTTTATGAATTGTAATTCAATTGCTATTGTAGGTGGAGATTTGAGGTTTGTTAGACTCTGTAAAATACTCTGTGATAAAGGTATTGATACTTGGGTATATGGGATATCTCATCCGGATATTCCTAAAGAAGCAAATATTTGTAGCTCTCTTGAAGATTTAAAAAATTGCTCTTATATTATAGGCCCTATGCCTTTTTCTCACGATGGAAAAAGTGTCTTCACGCCACTTAGCAATACCTATATCTCTATCGAATTATTTATTGACACTATAGCTAATAGTTTTCTTATTGCAGGTGCCTTAAGAAAAGATGTTAAGCTTTTATTAGATAAACACAAATTACAATATACTGATTTAATGCAAATGGATGAAGTAGCTATCCTCAATGCTATACCGACTGCCGAGGGGGCTATCCAATATGCTATGCAAAATAGCGAAATCACTTTACATGACAGTAGATGTCTTATCCTTGGCTTTGGACGATGTGGCAAAATATTGGCTCATAAATTAATGGGTCTCGGTGCTAGAGTTTCTGTAGAAGCTCGTTCAACAACAGATTTAGCTTTTATTAGCACCTATGGTTATACCCCTATCCCTCTTGATACACTTAAAGAGTATCTGGGTAACTTTGACTTTATCTTTAACACTATACCCATTATACTCCTAGACAAAGAAGCTATCGACCATTTTTCACCTCATGCTATCTATGTTGAGTTAGCTTCTAATCCTGGAGGTATTGATATCAATTATTGCCACGAAAAAGGTATTAACCATGTACCTGCTCCTAGTCTGCCTGGCAAAGTCGCACCAGTCACAGCAGCTAAGAGTATTTACCAAGGCCTTCTCTTAATCTTGCGTAACCAGGGGGCAAATTTATGAAAGAATTAAAAGATCTTAACTTAGGAGTAGCTTTATGCGGCTCTTTTTGTACATTTAGTAAAGCTGTTAAGCTTATAGAGGAGTTAGTTAGTTTAGGCATCAATGTCTATCCTATCATGTCCTTTAATGCCTATTCTATTTCAACACGTTTTGGAGAAGCCAGCGATTTTATCGATAAAATAGAATCACTTACAGGTCGTCCTATTATTCATAGTATCCACGGTGCTGAGCCACTTGGCCCTAAGCATATTATTGATGCACTTCTTATAGCACCTTGTACAGGTAATACTTTAGCTAAACTTAATTATGCAATCACAGATACACCTGTACTCCTCGCTGCAAAATCACTTTTGAGAATTGGTAATCCTGTTATTATTGCACTTTCTACCAATGATGCGCTAGGCTTAAACTTTAAAAATCTTGGTTCACTTATGCCTAATCAAAATGTTTATTTTGTTCCATTTGGGCAAGATGATCCTATTAATAAACCTTATTCTTTAGTTGCTGATTTATCAAAAACTGTTGATACACTAAAATCAGCCTTAGACAAAAAGCAAATTCAACCTATTATTACTTCTTACTAATAAATAAAACATAGCGGCCTTTTTCACTTTTATTTTAGTGAAAAAGGCCGCTATGCTTTATTTATTATATGATTATTCTTCTGTTGATTCTTCTTCTTTTTTAGGTTTTGGAAGTAATACTTTTCTTGATAAGTTTACTCTACCTTGTTTATCAATCTCTACTACTTTAACTTCGATTTCATCACCTACAGCAATTACATCTTCTACTTTTTCAACTCTTTCATGTGCAAGTTGAGAAATGTGTACGAGACCTTCTTTTCCTGGTACTAATTCTACAAAGGCTCCAAAGTTCATAAGTCTCATAACTTTACCTTTGAAAACTTGACCTATCTCTAATTCTTTTGTAATTCCTTGAATAATTTCGATTGCACGGTTTGTTTTTGACTCATCCATACCACAGATAAATACTCTTCCATCATCTTCAATATCTATTTTCACGCCTGTTTCTTCAATAATTTTATTAATTGTCTTACCTTTTGGCCCAATTACTTCACTAATTTTCTCTGGATTAATAGTAATTTGAAGAATACGTGGTGCATATGCAGAAAGCTCAGTTCTTACTTCACTAATCTCTTTAAGCATAATCTCATCTAAGATATAAAGTCTTGATTTACGTGTATCTTCTAATGCGCCTTCTATGATTTCCATGGTTAAACCATCTATTTTCATATCCATTTGGATAGCAGTAATTCCTTTATGTGTTCCACCAACTTTAAAGTCCATATCTCCGAAGAAGTCTTCAAGACCTTGGATATCTGTTAATAGTACGAAATCTTCATCACTATCTCCTGTTACAAGACCTACTGAAATACCAGCTACTGGTGCTTTAATTGGTACACCTGCTGCCATAAGCGCTAATGTAGAACCACAGATACTTGCCTGTGATGTAGAACCATTAGAACTTAATACTTCTGATACTAAACGAATTGCATATGGGAACTCATTTTCTGTTGGAAGAACTGGTATTAATGCTCTTTCAGCTAAAGCTCCATGTCCAATTTCTCTTCTTCCTGGTGCTCTTGGTGATCTAGCTTCCCCTACTGAATAAGGTGGGAAGTTGTAATGATGCATATATCTTTTTGACACTTCAAGTTCATCTAAGCCATCTAATGTTTGTGTCTCAGATAATGAACCTAATGTAGCAATTGTAAGAACCTGAGTTTGACCTCTTGTAAACATACCTGAACCATGTACTCTAGGAATCATGTCTACATCTGCTGCAAGATGTCTAAGCTCTTCAAGTGCACGACCATCTGGACGTTTGTGTTCTTTAAGAATCATACGTCTTACTGTTTTCTTTTCAAAGTTATAGAATGCTTCTCCTAAGAAATTAAGGTATTCTTCCTTACCTTCTTCTGTAAGTTTAGCAACAACTTCTTCTTTAAGTGCTTTAAGTTGTTTGTCACGCACTTGTTTATCATCAGTAAATACAGCTGCTTCCATTCTTTCATTACCAATGATAGCTGTAATTTCTTTGAATATTTCTTCTGGTACTACAGCTTTTGTATAATCTAATTTCTTTTCTTTTCCACATTCTGCTTGAATAGAACTAATAAATGCTACGATTTCTTGGTTCACTTCATGACCTTTTCTAATAGCAGCCATCATGATTTCTTCTGAAATCTCATTAGCTCCAGCCTCAATCATCATTACTTTTTTGCTAGTAGATGATACAGTCAGTGCTAACTCACTTACTGCACGTTGTGCTGAAGTTGGGTTGATGATAATTTCTCCATCAATATAACCTACTTGAACAGATCCTACTGGACCTGCAAAAGGAATCTCTGAAATATCTACAACTAAAGATGCTGCTATCATAGCTGTTACTTCTGGAGAACAATCTTGCTCTACTGAAAGTACTGTTGTTGTAATAACTACATCATTACGGTAGTCTTTTGGGAAAAGTGGTCTCATTGGTCTATCAATAACTCTTGAAGTTAAGACAGATCTTTCTGATGGACGACCTTCTCTTTTAATAAATCCACCTGGAATTTTGCCTACTGCATAGAATTTTTCTTCATAATTAACACTTAAAGGGAAGAAATCAATGCCCTCTTTAGGTTCTGCACTTGCTACAACTGTAGCTAATATAGTTGTCTCACCATAACTTACAAGCGCACTTCCATTAGCTAATTCTGCTACTTTACCTATTTCTACTTTTAACTCTCTACCAGCTAAGGTAGTGGAATATGTTTTTACCATAACAATTCCCCTTTCTCTTTTTTAGATGATGGAAGAGAAACATAGCTTGCGCAATCTTATAAAAAGTTAATACTCTATAACCTTTTATAACATTGCACAATAAGTATGATATCTCTTCAAATTTACAAAAAAGGGTGGATCGCTCCACCCTGTCTTTATCTGTATTATTATTTTCTGATTCCTAATTCTTTGATGATTGCACGGTATCTTTCGATATCTGATCTGATTAGGTAATCTAAAAGACCTCTTCTTTTACCGATCATGAAGAATAATCCACGACGTGAATGGTGATCCTTCTTGTGTGTACGTAAGTGATCTGTTAAGTGGTTGATTCTTTCTGTAAGAAGTGCAATTTGTACTTCTGGAGATCCAGTATCATTAGCAGATCTAGCATGTTTTTCCATAAGTTGTTGTTTAAATTCTTTTGTCATTTTTTGTATCCTCCTAATATTTTACTATGTCCTATTACTAAGATAAGGTCGGAGTGTCCTATACCTGAGTAATGGCATTTAAATACTTTCCAAGTATAGCATAGATAACTTATACTTGTAAACTACTTATACAATCTATAAGAATGTTTTTTGCTGTTTCTTTATCTTCTTGTAATTGAGAAACCAATTCACTGATTGAGTTAAATTTTTTCTCAGGTCTCATAAATTCGTATAATGCTATTTTTATTGTTTCCCCATATATTAATTCATCAAAATTAAAAATATGAGTTTCTACTGTTTTGGTTTTACCACTTACAGTAGGATTGTATCCTATATTAGTAATGCCCAAATAACTCTTATTATATACTTCTATAATTGTTGCATAAACACCATTAGGTGGATATATACGGCTTTCCTCAGCTTTTACATTAGCTGTAGGGAATCCAATAGTCCTTCCTAACGCTTTACCGTGTACAACTTCCCCTGTTATCGTATAAGGATGTCCTAATAACTGAGTTGCTTTATGCATATCTCCTTGTAAAATCAAATTTCTTACATTTGTACTAGATATAGTTATGCCGTGGCTTTTAACTGTATCTACCGCACATATTTCTGCCTCGTATTTTTCTCCTAGCTCTTTCATATGTACTATATCACCTTTTTTATCTTTACCAAAATAATAATTACTTCCTATAATAATTACTTTTGCTCTAAGCTTGTTAACTAGAGTCCTATGAAAGAACTCTTCTGGTGAAATACTTGCAAACTCTGTTGTAAATGGATATTCAATAAAAACATCTACTCCCATAGCTTTAATTCTAGCTTTTTTTTCTTCTCTAGAGTTCAAAAGTGGCTTAGGATTATTACCTAATACCCATGTAGGATGGGGATAAAAAGATAATGCTATAATTTGGAATCCTGTTTCTTTTGCTTTTATCTTCGCTAGGTCAAAGAGTTTTTGATGGCCTAAATGAACTCCATCAAAATTTCCAAGTACTACTATACTACTTACTACTTGATTAACATCTGGAGTACCATAAATATACCTCATATTTCCCCTCCTTTCTGTATTCTACTCCCTAGAAAAAAACATCTTATCAACTGTTAAACTAGAAGTCTCTTGGTCTACTTTATAAATTCCAATAAATCTTTCTTCTTTATCAAAAATACGTATAAGCTCCCCTTCAGACATATCAACCTCTGATATATCACTAAAGGCAAGTTTATTTCCATTATAGAGTGCTTTTTCTGCTTCTTCTTTTGCATAGGCTTTAGGGTATTTACCAAATACAGTATCCAAAGTATGAAGGTGACCTTCTAGATGATCCCTTACTGTCTCTAACTGGCTCAGTGTAATACTTTGATCTAACTCATATGATCCAACTTTAGTACGGAGTAATGCGCCCATATGCGCTCCACACCCCAGTTTTCTACCTATATCTGTACATAAAGTTCTAATATAAGTTCCTTTTGAACAATTAACTCTTATTTTAAATGTTTTTGGAGTCAGCCACTCTATTATCTCGCATTTATAAATATATACTTTTCTTTCCGGTCTTTCAACAACTATTCCTTTTCTAGCTAATTCATAAAGTCTTACCCCATTCACTTTAATAGCTGAATACATCGGCGGAATTTGAGTATATTCTCCGTTAAAAGAATCTACAACTTGCTGAATTTGATCTCTAGTTACATTTACTTCATGACTTTCTACCACTTCACCTGTAGCATCTTCTGTTGTTGTATACGCACCTAGGATAACTTCTGCTTCATAACATTTATCTGCATCAGTTAAATAAGATACAACTTTAGTAGCCTTACCTATACAGATAGGCAACACCCCTTCAGCTTCTGGATCAAGTGTTCCTGTATGACCAATTTTTCTTTCACGCAATATACCACGTGCTTTGGCTACTACATCATGAGAAGTATAGCCTTTTTCTTTGTATATATTTATTATTCCGTGTATCATATATTTCCTTTCCACTTGCCTTTATAAGGTCATCAAACTCGCTTGGATTTTCTCTAAAACCTCAGTCAATTCACCTGTTAGAGTTACTCCAGCAGCTCTTATATGACCTCCACCACCAAATTCTTTGCAAATAGCAGCTACATCATAAGGTGCTATACTTCTAAGGCTAAGTTTGTACGTATTGTCGTTTACTGGATAAATAAAAGCTGCTACACAAACACCTTCTATATTTTTAACATAATTAACTACTCCATCAATATCTTCTTTACTTGCACCATACTGCTCCATTTGTTCTTTCGTTACATAGGACATAATAATTTCACCGTTAGATAAAAATACCATGTTTTGTGCTAAAACACCTTGCATCCTAATGGTTTTCAAAGTTCTTGCATGGATAATATGATGATAAATTAAACTATAATCAATAGGTAATTCAAGTAATTTAGCTGCTGCTAAATGTGTACTTGATTTTGTACAAGGGTGCATAAACCCACCTGTATCAAATACTAACCCAGTATAAATAGCTTTTGCTATTTCCTCTGTTAGAGGTACTTTAGCTCTCTGTATGAGATTAAAAACTAATTCTGAAGTTGATGAACCATCTTTTTGCACATAATTTAGTTTACCAAATCCTGTATTCGTATGGTGATGATCGATGTTAATGGTTAATTTTGCTTTATTAAAGTATTCCTGATAACTTCCTAAGCGTTCAACATCCCCACAATCTAGAGCAATAAATGTATCATATTCCCCGTCAAAGTTACTTTGGATATTTATGTTTTGTACTAAGTAGTTATACTTACTTGGAATTTCTTCAATAATAATAGTATAAGGGATATGAAAAAATCTACATATCCCTACCATACCTATTAAAGAACCAATCGCATCTCCATCTGGGCTTATATGTCCGCCCATTAAAATATGTTTTGATGCCTCTATAGAATCTATTATTCTTTTAAGTTTCATTAGTTCTCACTATCTTTCATTATTACTTATCGTTACTTTTCATTACTTCATGGATAATCTGTGACATTTTCATACCATATTCCATAGATTCATCTATTTTGAATATAAGCTCTGGTGTGTTACGTAAGTTAACTCTTCTTGCAATTTCCTTACGAATAAATCCACTTGCTGCATTAAGTCCTTTGATAGCATCTTCTTTCTTGCTATCCTCAAGTACACTAATGTAGATTTTGCAGTGTTTAAGATCACTTGTAGTATTTACTTCTACTACACTAATAAGTGCATTACTCACTTTAGGATCTTTAATTTCAGTTCTTATAAGCTCTGCTACTTCTTTTCTAATTGCTTCATTAATTCTAATTATTCTTGGGTTAGCCATGTTGTTTTACCTTCCTATCTTGGTATTTCCTCCATGATAAATGCTTCTACTACGTCATCTTCTCTAAGGTCATTAAATCTTTCGAACATAACACCACACTCATAACCTGTTGCAACTTCTTTTGCATCATCTTTGAATCTCTTAAGTGATGTAAGTTTACCTTCATAGACTACAATACCTTCTCTTACGATACGTACACCTGAGTTACGTCCAATTTTACCATCTAATACGTAAGCTCCACCTACAGTACCTACTCCTGATACTTTAAATGTTTGTCTAATTGTTGCATGACCAGTTACCTTCTCTACGAATTCTGGATCAAGCATACCCTTCATAGCTAATTTAATATCTTCAATAGCACTATAAATAACTCTGTATAAACGAACATCCACTTTTTCTCTTTCAGCAATAGCTGTTGTAGTTGTATCTGGTCTTACATTGAATCCAATGATGATAGCACCAGATGCAGATGCAAGCATAACGTCTGATTCAGTAACAGCTCCTACACCACCGTGGATGATACGAATTCTTACTTCTTCATTTGAAAGTTTTTCTAAACTTTGTCTTACTGCTTGTACAGATCCTTGTACATCAGCCTTAACAATTACGTTAAGTTCTTTCACTTTACCTTCTTGGATTTGAGTGAATAAATCATCAAGAGATACTTTATTAATTGTGTGGCTAATAAGTTGCTCTCTACCTTGAGCTTTTACTTTCTCAGCAGCTTGTCTTGCTTGTTTATCATTGTTAGCTACGTAGAACATATCTCCCGCTACTGGTACTTCTGAAAGTCCTAAAATCTCTACTGGTGTAGATGGCCCTGCTTTTTTAACTTGACGCCCTTTATCATCTACCATTGCACGTACTTTACCGTATGCACATCCTACAACAACAGGATCTCCTATTTTTAATGTACCACTTTGTACAAGTACTGTTGCAACTGGTCCACGACCCTTATCAAGTTGTGCTTCAATGATTGTTCCGCGTGCTTTTCTATTTGGATTAGCTTTGTAATCATTCATTTCTGCTACTAAAAGGATCATCTCAAGTAATGTATCTAATCCTTCTCTTTTCATAGCTGATACTGGTACACAGATAGTCTCTCCGCCCCAGTCTTCTACTAAAAGACCTTGGTCTGCTAATTCTTGTTTAACTCTATCTGGGTTAGCCCCTACTTTATCCATTTTGTTAATTGCTATAATGATTTGAACGCCCGCTGCTTTAGCATGGTTAATCGCTTCAATTGTTTGAGGCATAACCCCATCATCTGCTGCAACAACTAGTATTGCGATATCTGTAACTTGAGCCCCTCTCATACGCATTGCTGTGAAAGCCTCATGTCCTGGTGTATCTAAGAAAGTAATGTTTTTACCATTTAATTTAACTGTTGAAGCACCAATATGTTGTGTAATACCACCAGCTTCTTTTGCAGTAACAGTTGTTGAACGAATGGCATCAAGTAAAGATGTTTTACCGTGGTCAACGTGTCCCATTACTACTACTACTGGAGATCTACCTTCTAAGTCTTCTTCAGCATCTTCAATTTCACCAAAAATTTCTTCTAATAAATCTTGCTCTTCTGCTTGTTCTACAATAATTTCCATTTCTTCTGCTAACTCTGCTGCTACTGTAAAATCAAGTTCTTGATTAATTGTAGCCATTTTACCTTTTTTCATAAGTAATTTAATAACTTCTGTTGCAGACATGCCAACTTTCTCAGCCAATTCTTTTACTGTGATTGTTGATCCTATTTCTATTATTCTAATTTCATTTTCTACGTTTGGGTTGTCTAAATTATTTTGTTGTCCCATAGTACCTGCCTTTTCTAGTCCGTGACTTTTCTTTTTATTTTTTTTAGTTTTGTTATTTTTATTATTTGCTTGCTGATTCTGTGGTGCTACTTGTTGCTTTTGTACAGCCTTTTGCTCTTGCAGCGGCTTTTGCTCTTGTACTAATTTTTGTTCTTGCACTTTTTCAACTTTATTAGCTACTTCTTTTTGTGTATTAGATGGTTCTTCCTTAGTCTGTTGCTTAGATTCTGTCTTAGTTTCCTCTTTTGTAGATTCTGTATAGTACTTTATAATTAGGTCTGCTTCATTATCTTCTAATGTACTCATATGGCTATGTACTACAAAACCATATTCTTGCAATTTATTCATAATCTCTTTAGTACTTATATTTAGCTGTTTTGCTACTTCATATACTCTCACTTTTGACATGAATCTACCTCCATTATTTGTCTAATTCACTACCCCATCATTCTCTATCATATTTTTCACTTTTTCTGCAAGTTTTGCATCTAGTACTGCAACTGCTACTCTATCTGCTTTACCAAGTATCATACCCATTTCATCTCTACTTCCCCATATTAATTGAGGGATTTTTCTATATGCACATTTATCTTTAAAGAATTTCTTTGTATTCTCTGATGCATCTTCTGTGACAATAACAAGATATGCTTCTTGTGAAAGAACTGCTTGTTTCACTGAAAATTCACCCGATATGATATTTCTGCCTTTTTGACATATTGCTAATAGCTGATAAATTCTTTTATTACTCATTATCTTTGAACTCTTTTCTTAAATCATTATAGATTTCTTTATCAACTGCCATTTTGAAAGATCTTTCTAGGCCTTTATTCTTTTCAGCCTTGTTAAGACATTCTATATCTTTACAGATATAAGATCCTCTTCCCGGCTTCTTACCTGTAAAATCTAAAGATAATTCGCCTTCATTGCTTCTTACTACTCTTACTAGCTCTCTTTTATCTTTCATTTCATTGCATCCTGTACATTTACGTAAAGGAACTTTTCTTGTTTTCATAGACATCTTACTCCTCTATTTGCTCTTGGGCAACGGTTTCGCTTTTGATGTCTATTTTCCAACCAGTTAATTTGGCCGCAAGTCTTACGTTTTGACCACCCTTACCGATAGCAAGTGTTAAAATATTTTCTGGTACAACTACTTTAGCACTTCTTTCTGTACCTCTTTCACTCTCAACTTCTTCTAATTGTACACCTAGTACTTTAGCTGGGCTAAGGGCTGCTTCTATAAATTCTTTTGGATCTTCACTCCATTTTACAACATCAATCTTCTCACCACTAAGCTCATCGACTACAAGGTTAATTCTTTTTCCTTTTTCGCCTACACATGCGCCTACTGGATCTACAGATGGATCGTTTGAGTGTACAGCTATTTTAGTACGTGATCCAGCTTCTCTTGCAATACTTTTAATCACTACTGTGCCATCTTTGATTTCTACTACTTCTTGTTCAAATAATCTTTTTACTAAATCTGGATGAGTACGTGATACAATAACTTGTGCGCCACCCTTTGATTTTGAATCAGATCTTTGCTCATTTTTGTTGAAATCTTTTACATTTAAAAGATAGAATGCTTTCTTTCTACCTAGGTTGTAATCATTAGTCATTTCTTCTTCAAATTGCTCACCAGCCATTGCTTCTGTCACTGGTAAAGATGCTTCTGTGAAATCTAATTGAACAATATAGCCATTTTTTTCTCTTCTTAATACTTTACCTTTTACGATATCATTAAGTTTAACGCTATATTCTTCGTATACCATTTCTCTTTCTGCTTCTTTGATCTTTTGAATAACTACTTGCTTAGCATTTTGAGCAGCAATTCTACCAAAGTTTCTTGGTGTAATTTCTATATCTACAATATCATCTACATCAATAAGTGGATTAATTTTTCTTGCTTCTGATAAAGCTACTTCAATGACGTCATTTTCTACTTCCTCATCATCTACAACTCTTTTAGTTGCTAAAACTTTTACATCACCAGTTTCTTCATCAATGTTTACTTTAATAGTTTGTTTTGCTCCACCTGTATTACCAAAGTGCTTTTTGCAAGCTGCTTCTATAGATTGCTTAATAGCGTCAAATAGCTTCTCTCTATTAATTCCTTTTGACTCAGCAATTTGATCAATCGCTGTAATAAACTCTTGATTCATTATAATCCTCCTCTAATATTTTCCCTATGATTTAAAATAATATTGCAAGTCTTACTGATACAATATTTTTTGTATTAATTTCAATATCACTTCCAGCTTCATCTCTAATTGTTAATATTTCATCTGTTTTAGAAATAATTTGTCCTTGAAGCTTTCTTTTCTTATTCATAGCTTCATATAGTTTAATGTCTACAACTTCACCATTAAAACGTTCGAAGTCTTTGTCCTTCTTAATCACTCTATCAAGTCCTGGTGAACTTACTTCTAGCATATAAGGTAATTCAATAGGATCTTTTTCATCGAGAACAGCTTCTATTGCTCTGCTTGTCTTCTTACAGTCCTCAATATTTATTCCGCCTTCTTTATCTATATATATTCTTAGATAGTAATTTGGACCTTCCTTTACAAACTCTAAGTCTACTAACTCATAGCTAAAACCTTCTAAAATAGGTTCTAAATAATTTGTTACTGAAGTAATAATTTCTTTTTTATTCACTTGGATCATCCTCTCTATATATAGTTTCTCATAATATAAAACTATATATTCATCTATGCATATAGAAAGAGTGGGTATATACCCACTCTTTCTCTGCTCGTCATTATATTTATACTACAAAAATTATAATACTTTTTGCTTGAAAAATCAAGCTTATATTGGAATAAACTTAATCAGCCGCCTTATAACACTCAGTCACTTCTTAAAGTAATTCCTCTATTTCGCTCATAAGCGCAGTGAAAAGTTCATCTTCTTTTACCTTACGAACAATCTCACCTTTTCTAAAAACAATGCCTTCTTTTTTACCACCAGCTATACCTATATCAGCTTCTTTTGCTTCTCCAGGTCCATTTACTACACAGCCCATTACAGCAATTTTAATATCTTTTTTGATATGTCTAGTATGCTCTTCTACTTTATTTGCTAAACCTATTAAATCAACATTTGTTCTACCACATGTTGGGCAAGAAATAATTTCTACCCCAAACTTTCTAAGTCCTAGGGATTGCAACACATATCTAGCACACTCTATTTCTTTAGCTGGATCATCAGATAAAGATACTCTAATCGTATCACCTATTCCTCTAGATAAAATAGCTCCGAGTCCTACTGAAGACTTAATTGTACCTTTATACAACGTACCTGACTCAGTAATTCCAACATGTAGTGGGTATTTATAGTGTTCTGCAAAAAGTGTATAAGCATCTATAGCTAAAGGTACATTAGACGCCTTAAGAGAGACAACAATATCTTTAAAATCCATCTCCTCTAAGATATCAATATGCTTCTTCGCACTTTCTATCATTGCTTCAGCGCTTACACCGCCAAATTTTTGAAGTAGCTCTTTTTCTACTGAACCTGAATTAACACCTATCCTAATTGGAATATTATAAGCTTTTGCTTTTTCTACTACAGCTTCCACTCTTTCTCTACTGCCTATATTACCTGGATTAATTCTAAGTTTATTAACCCCATTCTCAATAGCCATTAAAGCTAGTCTGTAATCAAAGTGTATATCCGCCACTAGGGGTATATTAATTCTTGGAATAATCTTTTCCAAGGCACGCGCAGCTTCTTCATCTGGCACTGCTACTCTAACAATTTCGCAACCAGCTTCTTCAAGAGCTATAATTTGACGAACAGTTGCTTCTACATCATCCGTCTTTGTATTACACATAGATTGGATAGCGATAGGATAACCACCTCCAATCTTTACATCTTTTATCTGAATTATTTTTGTTTCACCTCTTGTATTTTCTATCATTTTATAATCCTCACAATATCATTGTATAGCACAACTACCATCAGTCCCATCAACATAATAAATCCAATAGTATGCACCATGCCTTCTTTTTCTGGAGATACAGGTTTACCTCTTACTAGTTCGATAAGCGTAAAGACAATACGCCCTCCATCTAATGCTGGTAAAGGTAATAAATTAAGTACTGCTAAGTTTGCAGATAACAATGCTGAAATATAAACCATTTGCATAATGGCATCCATTAAGCTGTATTGAATAGCTTCATTCCAAACATCCGAGCTTACTTGTACCACGCCTACGATTCCAGCCAAATCTGTCATCGCTACTTGCCCTGTAATAATTTGTATAAATCCTGTGAATACTTGCTCTATTAATGTGAATGTAGATATTAAACCATCCTTAACCATTCTTAGCACATTACTATGGGACTTCTCGGCAATAAATCCAAACTTAGCGCTACCATCTTCAATTATAATAGGCTTAATGGTTAATATTTTTGACTCTCCATTAGCTGCCCGAATGCTAAAAGTATAGGTTTTCTGAGAATCATTAAGTAAGGATGTAATATCTTCTAGATCTTTCACCTTTGTATTATCCACTGCTAATATAGTATCACCCACTTGTAAGCCCGCTGCCGCCGCTGGCATATTAGGTTGTACTATTTCTACCTTGTTAGTTCCATAACCTCTATAACCTATAAATAAGGTTAGTAGTAACCATGCCAATAAAAAGTTCATAGCTGCTCCAGCTACAAATATTATAAATCTTTGTATTGGGCTTTTAGAAGTCATAGATCCTGCTGAATCGGACTCCCCGCCTTCACCTTCCATAGCACAAAAACCACCTATAGGTAACGCTCTAATGGAATAAAGTGTTTCACCTTTTTGCTTACTCCATAGCTTCGGTCCCATACCAATAGCAAATTCATTAACTCTAACACCCATTTTTTTAGCCGCTATATAGTGACCCCATTCATGAATTAATACTATCAGTGCAAACATTAGCACAATCATAAGTATTTTTGCAATCATTTAATAACCTTCTTTCTACTATGCTCTCTTGCCCAATTATCTGCTTCTAAAATTTCTTCTAAGCTTGGCTTATTTATACATATGTGCATTTCCATCACTTCATGTATGATATTAGGTATTTGAAGGAACGAAATTTTCCCATTCAGAAAGGCATCTACTGCTATTTCATTTGCAGCATTAAGTACTGCAGGCATTGTTCCACCTTGTTGCAATGCCTCATAAGCTAAATCAAGACAAGGAAATAAGTCTCTCTTCGGCGTATCAAAAGATAGACTTTTTAATGTCTTCCAATCTAACTTGGAGATATAGTCTGCTTTTTTTCTTTCTGGATAATAAATAGCATAAGCAATAGGATGTCTCATATCCGGCATACCTAGCTGAGCTATAGTCGAGCCGTCTATGTACTCTACCATAGAATGTATAATACTCTCTTTATGAACTATTACATCTATTTGCTTAGCATCTACATCAAATAAATATTTAGCCTCTATTACTTCTAGCCCTTTATTCATAAGCGTCGCAGAATCTATGGTAATTTTGCTACCCATACTCCAATTAGGATGGTTAAGCGCATCTTGAATAGAAACATTTTCTAGCATGTCCTTTGTATGTTCTCTAAAAGGTCCTCCTGAAGCAGTCAAAATAAGTCTTGATATCTCTTCATGTCTACCAGCTTGTAATGATTGGAAAATAGCAGAGTGCTCACTATCTACTGGCAATATATCTACATGATGCTTTCTAGCTAATTCCATCACTAGCTCTCCTGCTGTAACAAGCGTCTCTTTATTAGCTAATGCAATAGTTTTACCCGCTTTAATGGCTTCTATAGTAGGTAAGAGCCCTATCATTCCAACTACTGCAGTAAGTACTAAATCAGCTTCTTCCTGACAAGCAGCTTTCACTAATCCTTCCATACCAGAAAATACTTCTATCTCTATTTGCTCAGACATAAGTCTAGTTCGTAACTCTATAGCTTTAACTTCATCCATTACACCTACCAACTTAGGTTTAAACTCTATAATCTGTTTATAGAGTAAATCGATACTTGTATTAGTAGTTAATGCAACGATTTCTAATGCTTCATCACTTCTAACAACGTCTAAAGTCTGTGTCCCAATTGAACCTGTTGAACCTAAAATAGCTATCTTTTTTTGTTTCACCTTACTAGACTCTCCTTTAAAATTATATTGTAATACACTCTATTGTATAAATTAATGCAATGAAAATAAACGGAGCCACTAACAGTATACTATCAAATCTATCAAGTACCCCTCCGTGTCCTGGAAACAGATGTCCAAAGTCTTTTTCTCCTATTGTCCGTTTAATAGAGGATGCTGCTAAATCTCCCATCTGAGATAAAATAGCACCTATGAATACTATAATAACAATAAGCCACATATTCTCTCTCATGCTAGCAAAAGCAAACTCAGTGAAAATCAATGTATAGATACAAGCAATTCCACTTGCACCAAGTGCTCCACCAATAGCGCCTTCTACTGTTTTGTTAGGACTTAATACAGGCGCTAACTTATGTTTACCAAAACAGCTTCCTGCAAAATAAGCACATGTATCGCTTCCCCATGCACTAATAAACACTAACCAAACCAAGAATGAACCATATTCTAAATTACGTATGGCTATAATGAAGCTTAATAATGTCCCTACATAAACAGGTGCCATCAAAGTCATTCCTACATCTACTATAGAATACTTAGGATATTTAATAACCATCCAAATCAATAATATAATAAGTAATGTAGCTATATAGATCATGTAATTTTGGAAGAAAAATTTCGCCCAGATAAAATATACTAACGTTGCTCCAAGAGCAATCCATCTCATGGGTCTATACTTTTTACCTATCATCTTACAATATTCTTCTACCCCAATTAAAGCTACTATTGCAGCTGCTATATTTAGGACAGGGTCTCCTAGTACCATAATTAAAATAACTAAAGGGATTCCTACCACTCCGGTTAATACTCTCGTTAACACCCTATCTCCTCCTACTCACTTTTCCCAAATCTTCTTTTACGCCTACTATATTCTTCTATTGCTTTATCTAATTCTAATTTCGTAAACTCCGGCCATAAACAAGGTGTAAAATAAAATTCACTATATGCTAATTGCCATGGCAAGAAATTACTCGTTCTTATTTCCCCACTTGTACGAATCATTAGGTCAGGATCCGGTATACCCACCGTATCTAAATAAGAAGAAATTATTTCCTCTGTTAACGCTTCTTTATTTATTTTCTTTAGTATGACATCATTTATCATTTTTTTACAGGCCCTAAATATTTCATCTCTACCACCATAATTAAGTGCGATACATATACATAAGCCTGTTTTATCTTTTGTTATTTCTTCAAGTTCTTGAATTTGTTCTCTAATATCTAAAGCTAACGGCTCTCTATCACCAATTACTTTAAATTTAATATTTTTCTTCTTCGCTCTTTTCAAATGATCCTTAAGATATTTCCTTATAAGATTCATAAGTCCTTCCACTTCTTCTTCTGGTCTATTCCAATTCTCTGTAGAAAAAGCATAGGCTGTTAAATATTTTACACCTAAATCATCAGCGTAATCTGTTATAGACCTTAGTACTTCACTACCTTTTTTATGCCCTTCATTTCTAGATAAGCCTTTTTCCTTTGCCCATCTTCCATTCCCATCCATTATAACTGCTATATGTGTTGGAATTTTGTTGGTATCCATTTTTCTCCTCCTAAAAAACAAAACCCCTCATATTGAGGAGTTTTGTATAGATTATACAGATAAAATTTCTTTATTTTTATTCTCAATATGACGTTCTATTTCATCTACGAATTTATCTGTTAATTTTTGTACATCTGTTTCCATCGTATTGTAATCATCTTCTGAAATCTCTTTATTTTTTTCCATCTTCTTAAAAGCATCTAATGCTTCTCTTCTAATGTTTCTAACAGCGACTTTACTATTCTCACCTTTTTTCTTAACATCTTTTGTTAATTCTTTTCTACGTTCTTCAGTAAGTTCTGGGAAAACAAGTCTAATTATTTTTCCATCATTTGAAGGATTAATACCTAAATCTGATTCATGAATAGCTTTTTCTACTGCTTTTAATACAGTAGCATCCCATGGCTGAATTTGTAAAATACGTGCTTCTGGTACACTAATATTTCCCACTTGGGCAATAGGAGTTTGAGTTCCATAGTAGTCTACAGTTAATCTATCTAATACATGTGGATTAGCTCTTCCCGCTCTAATTGTTGCATAATCGTCTAAAAGAGCTCCTATAGTTTTTTGCATTTTTTCTTCAAATTTTTTTAATTGTTCTCTCATAAATACGCCTCCTAATGAATTAATCTACAAATATTGTTGTACCCACTGACTCTCCTGCTGATGCTCTTAATATACCATCTTGCATATCTAAGTCGAATACAATAATTGGAAGTTTTTGATCAATGCATAATGTCGCAGCTGCAGCATCTATAGCTTTTAAGTTTTGTGCTAGAACATCTTGGCATGAAATACGCTCATACTTTTTAGCTTCAGGATTTAACTTCGGATCGCTATCATATACACCATCTATATTTTTAGCGAAAAGCAGTGCATCTACTTCTACTTCACAACCTCTTAAAGCTGCTCCTGTATCAGTAGAGAAAAATGGATGCCCTGTACCTCCAGCAAAGAATACTATTTTTTTATTTTTCATATGTAGCATAGCGCTATCTTTTGAAAATAGTTCTGTCATGTTTCCTATATTAAATGGAGTTTGCACAACTGAGCCTATCCCCTCTGCCCTACATACATCAGCTACATAAATTGCATTCATTACGGTTGCTAACATACCTATTTGATCTGCTTTTGTTCTATCCATACTTCCTGACGTTCTACCACGCCAAAAATTCCCGCCACCTATTACTACACATACTTCTATATTATTTTCCACTAATTGCTTAAGCTGATGTACTACTCTAGTAATAGTCTCAAGATCAAATCCTTTAGTATTTAATCCTGCTAATGCTTCTCCACTTAGTTTAACTAATACTCTATTATATTTATGCATTCTTTTCACCTTCCTGCTACGAATACTCTACCACAAAAATTTATTTATTTCTAGACATATTTTAAAAACTGCCTTAAAAAAAAGGGACACTGTAGTGTCCCCTTTATATGATTAACCTTGGATTTGTTTCGCAACTTCTTCAGCAAAGTTTTCTTCTACTTTTTCAATACCTTCGCCAGTTTCAAAACGAACAAATCTTTTAATTACATCTTGATTTCCTAATTCAGCTGCTACATACTTAGCTACTGTCATATCAGGATCTTTAACATATTCTTGCTCTAATAAACAAATTTCTTTAAGTTGTTTATTTAATCTTCCTGTAATCATTTTTTCAATGATGTTTTCTGGTTTCCCAGGGTTTTCATTGACTGCTTGATGCATTAAGATTTCTTTTTCTTTAGCAATTTTCTCTGGAGAAACTTCGTTCATTGAGATGAATTCTGGGTTTACAGCAGCAATTTGCATTGCTACGTTTCTACCCACTTCTTTAGCTTTTTCATCTTCGCTTGCTACTTCAACGATAGCAACAATTTTACCACCACCGTGTGTATAAGCAGCTAATGTACCTTCTGTTGTTAAACGAGCGATACGACGAAGTGATAAGTTTTCACCGATTAAAGCGATTTTTTCTGTTAATACGTCATTAACAGTTTTTGATGCATCTTCACACCATGGAAGTGCTTTTAATGCGTCAACATCACTTACTTCATTGTTAAGAACCATTTCAGCTACTTGATTTACAAAAGTAACGAATTGTTCGTTTTTAGCAACGAAATCTGTTTCTGAGTTAATTTCAACTAAAGCTGCAGCTTTACCATCTGCTGATACTGCTTCTTTCACAAGACCTTCAGCCGCAATACGACCAGCTTTTTTAGCTGCTTTTGCTAAGCC
The DNA here is from genome assembly GCA_036655715.1 of Cellulosilyticaceae bacterium. Lineage (GTDB taxonomy): Bacteria > Bacillota > Clostridia > Lachnospirales > Cellulosilyticaceae > JAVVPO01. Next base: position 21,677 of record JAVVPO010000035.1, read on the forward strand.
TTTTTCACGTAAAACTTCGATAGCTTTTTCGATGTTTCCGTCTACTTCTTGTAATACACTTTTGCAGTCCATCATACCTGCGCCTGTTCTTTCACGTAATTCTTTTACCATAGCAGCTGTGATTGCCATATCTATTACCTCCAGAGATTTATTATTCAGCGATTACTACTGCGCTGTTTTCTTCTGTTTTTTCTGTTGTAGTTTCAAAGATTTCACCTTGATTTGTTTCTATGATTGCATCTGCCATTTTTGCTACGATTAATTTAACCGCACGGATAGCATCGTCATTTCCTGGGATTACATAGTCAACTTCTTCTGGATCACAGTTAGTGTCAACAATTGATACTACTGGAATTCCTAAGATATGTGCTTCTTGGATAGCGATTTTTTCTTTTCTTGGATCTACTACGAACATTACGTCTGGTAGTTGTTTCATTTCTTTAATACCACCAAGGTTTTTCTCAAGTTTGTCCATTTCTTTACGAAGTTCAAGTACTTCTTTTTTAGGAAGAACTTCGAAAGTTCCATCTTGTTCCATAGTTTCTAATTGCTTTAATCTAGCTACACGGCTTTTGATTGTAGAGAAGTTAGTAAGCATTCCGCCTAACCATCTTTGGTTTACATAGTACATACCACTACGCTCAGCTTCTGATTTGATTGATTCTTGAGCTTGTTTTTTAGTACCTACAAATAATACTGTTCCACCGTTTTCGCCAACTTGACGCATGAAAGCATATGCTTCATCGATTTTTTTAGCAGTTTTTTGTAAGTCAATGATATAAATACCATTTCTTTCTGTAAAGATGAATTCTTTCATTTTTGGATTCCATCTTCTTGTTTGATGTCCGAAGTGAACACCTGCTTCTAAAAGTTGTTTCATTGAAATTACGCTCATTTTATTGCCTCCTGGTTATACCTCCGTATACGACGTCATTAGAGTAGACTATTACAGCACCCTACCTAATATCTGCATACGTGTGTTTTATTTTTCGTTCTAAAGTATATCATATATACTTAAATAGTACAATGGCTTACACACATTTTTTATTATTTTTCACCTAAAAGCACCTCTAATACTTCTTCATAAGTCATATTTCTAGAAAATTCAAACTCACCATATCGTAAACTGGTTACTTTATCTTGTTTTTTTATATATTCTTTAAATTGCTCCCCATCTTTTATAACTTTAATTTTATCTAAAATTTCATAGATTTCTGCAGCACCTAACTCTGAAGATATATATAAGTTAATAGATAATTTTTTATCATTACTTTTTTATTTACTACCCTCAAATTTCATATCTATATCTAAATCTTTTTCAATTATTTCTCTTTCTGCTAACTCATTACCTTTGTTTATAGTTTCATCTCAACTGTAGTGCTTACGAAAAAGAATACTACAAACAAAAGAAAGCTAGTTAACTAGAAAATCTCTGTTTGTAGTATCCAATTTCTTGACATAGTACCTAATTATATAAAATTCCCTCCTATTCAACAACAATTCACGTTTTAAAGGTGTCTTTTAACGTCTATTTGGCTCTCTTTTAGTCCCACTTAATGCATTATTCCCTTACTATTGCAATACTTCCTATCATACGTTTGATTCCACAAAAAAACGGCTTAGAGAGATAAACCTAAATTCTCTAAGCTATTTTTCACAAAATAAGATAAATGATTTTCTGCATAACAGGCTGGATATAAGCATCAATAAACACCACTATCACCACAGCCACCCCAGTCAGGGTTAATACTTTTATATATTCTTTCACACTATCTATTTTATTGTGCACACTATATCTAATCCCCATATTTCCTAAATACATTCCTATGAATATAATAATAATTGCTTGTGCTCCAAATGCCAATATACTTATAAAAATCCCTTTAAGTCCATAAATCAGAACAAAGCAAGTTGTTGTAAACCCGTAAGAAAAGCATATAACAAAGAACACTATACAGCTTACTGCTAAGGTCACATTAAATAATCCACCAGCCCATATAATAATTAAGTTTTTACCATATACTAAAAATGAATCTTTCATCACTTCCCACTTCGAGGAAACTTCATAATCCAATGTAATATATTGATTAATTGTAAAAAATAACATACTGTTATCTCTTACACATATAGAGTAAATACTTCCACTCACAATTCCCAGAATAAATATTGTAATAAATATTGCTCCTTGTCCAAATAGATAACTCATTCCTGTATCATAATATCTTTTAACCATTTTATCCTCCCCACCTACCGCTTAACCCTACTCCTTTAAATTATGATACAAGCTATCTATTTAGAACTATTAACGAAGCATTTCATTAACTGCTAGTAATCCAACAATAGTCTTACTATCTTTAATCTCCCCAGAAAAAATCATTCTTACCGCCTCTTTAAGAGGATATCTCTCTATTTGTATATACTCATCCCCATCTAACCCCTCATCCTTTTTCATTAAATAATTTAAATTTTACTCATATCTTTCGCCTT
>JAVVPO010000036.1:0-23868 GCA_036655715.1 Cellulosilyticaceae bacterium
GGCATCTCAGTTTCTTTTGCCTTGTCTGGATTTTCTTTAATCACTTTATAACTTCCTTGAAACTTCTCTATTTGATCCATAAGTCTCATTAGTCTTCCCCCCTATTCAAACAACTGCTTAGCTGGATTAAATTCAAAATCACCATCTATAAAAATAGATTCTACTAAAGCTTCTAAAGTAACAGCTGTAAGTCCACCTGTTACAATGACATAATCACAATACGTAGCTAGTAATTTTGCATCTTCTGGACTTCTCGTTGCCACTCCTATAATCTTCTTAGTAGGGCAGAACTCTCTTATGTATTTGAGTGTCTCAATTTGCTCTTTAAAGCAGTACGCATTAACCGTTGTAAAGATTACGAAATCAGAAATGATAGCAATATCCCCTACTGAAACCATCTCCATGTGAGTCGGTCTCCACGGCATAATAACTTCTTTAATATTGTGGTGAATATGATTTTTCTTTAGTGTATCTTCTACAGAAAGTTTATCGTAGAGATTAATGGCATCACTCATTACAAGTCTTGCTGGATTGCCAAAAATAATGCCCAGCTTTTCTTCTTCCTTAAGTTTAATTGGGAAATCTTCATTCTCCCCTTTATAAAGAATCAAAGCTTTCTTAGCTATTTTGCAAGCTATTTGATCTCCATCGCCCTTATTAAAAGTTTTTTCTTTCGGCATCTGTCCACATTTATAATTAGCTTTGTACGCAAGGACTCTAAGGCACGCTTCATTGATACGCTCCTCTAGAACTCTTCCTTCTTCAACACATTTTTCCATGAAATCTACATACCACTCCCCTGCGTAAGTAGACATGAGCACATCACATCCTGCATTCATAGCTTCTACAAGAGGCTCTTCTTCCCCATATGCATTCAATATGGATTTCATAATTAAATCATCTGTTACAATAAGTCCTTTATAATTCATTTTCTGACGAAGATAATCCACTACTTTCTTAGACATAGATGCTGGTTTTTCACCATCAAGAGGTGGGAATATACCATGATGCATCATAATGCAATCTAGTCCATTTGCTATAGCTTTTCTATAGGGTAATAACTCTACGGTCTCTAACCTTTTTAAATCTCCAGGATGAATATCCATCTTGAAGTGTGTATCTTCCTGTGTTAATCTCATCCCTGGGAAGTGTTTGCCACAAGCTACTATTCCTTGTTCTTGTAACCCCTTAATAAATCCTGTGCTCATGTTAGCTACCACTTCTGGCTTACTAGAATACATACGATTATCTACTACTGGTACACCATTTATTCTGTCATAACTTACATCAAGTACTGGTGCGTAGCAAATATCTATTCCCGCATAGTGAAGTTCCTTCCCTACGTGTTTACCTTGTTCATAGGCCATTTCTTCATCATTTGCAAAACCAAGTGCCATATTACCCGGGAACATAGTTGTTCCTTTGTGGATAGCTGTAAGCTGCCCACCTTCTTGATCGATTGTTAGTAAAATAGGTATCCTAAGTCTACTTTCTTTCACATGTTCTTGTATACGCTGATTCATAGTTCGAAGCTGTTCCAAATCCCTTACATTGGTTCCAGAGAAGAAGATAATTCCTCCAAGCTCCCCTTTTTTATTTTGCTCAATGAGTTTTTCTGGTAAATCTTCATAGCCTTGATAATACCAAAGAAAAGTCTGCGCTATTTTTTCCCTAAGTGTCATTTGATTAAATACTTCTTGAACATTAAACATATAATCCCCCTTATTTTCTCTTAGTTAATAAATTAAAAGTGCCTCTCATACAAATCGGAACAATCCCCAAAATTTGGGTATTGTTCCGACTGGGAGGATTTTATGATTTAAGGAGTCTTATAACCCCAAAAATGTTTTCATAATACAGCTAATTTCTTTTGCTTCTTGCTCAGTACTCATTTCTGTAAAGACGCGAATAAGCGGCTCTGTTCCTGAGAAACGTGCGATAATCCATCCGCCATTTTCAAAATAAACTTTTACGCCATCTTCATAACTTACATGACTTACTATAATACCAAATTCTGGTAATTTTTTTTCTTCAAAGAGTAAATGGATAAGCTCTTCTTTTTTCTCATGAGAGAAACGGTAGTCACCTTCTGTCATCACAAAGTCACCAAATTGCTCATGGATCTCATCTAACATCTCAGCCAAACGCTTTCCTGTCACACTCATCATTTCTACAAGTAGCCCAGCTGCAAAGATACCATCTTTACCTTTGATGTGCCCTCTAATAGTAAGACCACCACTACTCTCCCCACCAATGACAGCATCTGTTTCTTCCATTTTTGAAGAAATATGCTTAAATCCTACTGGTACTTCATGACACTCTGCCCCAAACGCTTTGGCTATAGCATCTAAAAGGTGTGTTGTCGCAATATTTCTTACGACAGGACCTTGCCAGCCTTTGTATTTAAGAAGATAGTAATAAAGAAGTGCCATAATATCATTTGGATGAATATAATGTCCTTTTTCATCAATAATCCCTAATCTATCTGCATCTCCATCTGTACCAATCCCAATATCATAGCTTTTTTCTACTACCATATTAGAAAGCTGAGAAAGTGTGAGTGCACTTGGTGAAGGCATTCTGCCTCCAAAAGTTGTATCATGTCTTTCATTAATGACATCTACTTCACATCTACAACTAATAAGTAAAGCTTGAAGTGAATTCTTAGATACCCCAAACATTGGATCTACTAAGATTTTAAGACCTTTTTCTCTAATGGCCTCTACATTAAGCATGCCAAGTATGGTATCTATATAGTCATTAAATGGATTAACCTCTGAGATTAAACCTTCTGCTAATGCCTTGCTATACTCCACAGTTTTAATTTTTTCTGCTGTCAAGGTGCTAATAAGTGTTTCTACTCTCTCAGTTACAGCCTCAGTAGCATCTCTGCCACCTTTAGTAAATATCTTGATACCATTATAGTCTGCTGGGTTATGACTAGCTGTTACGGCCATACCATAATCATTTTCATGCATTTTAGCATAGTACATAATAAGAGGTGTCGGTGAAATCTTATTAATAAGTTGTACATGTATGCCATTTCCAGCCATAACTTCACTAACCCATCTAGCTGCTTTATCAGATAGGAATCGTCTATCATATCCTATAACAATTCCTTTTTCCACTACACTTTCTTCGTGCATCATATTAGCAACAGCCTGTGCTACCAATAAAATGTTATCCTTAATAAATTCTTCTCCTATAAGAGCTCTCCAGCCCCCTGTTCCAAATTTGATCATATCGCACTCCCTCTATCCTTTTATTGCACCAGCGGTTAGGCCTTTTATAATATACTTTTGGAAAAATAGATAAACTATCATCATAGGTATTACAACTACTATAACCGCTGCTGCCATAAGCCCATAGTCTGTCCCGTATTGTGAACTTATACGATCTAGTATAGCACAAATTGGCATCACTGTTTCATCTCTTATGAGAGTTTTTTGAATAAATAGATCATTGTATGACCATAAGAATGTAAAGATAGAAACGGTTGCAAAAGCTGGTTTAGATATAGGTACAACGATCTTGGTAAATATTTTCCAAGGTGAGCACCCTTCTACTACCGCAGCCTCCTCAAGTTCTATAGGAATACTAGACATGAATCCTACCATGATAATAATAGCAAAAGGCAAATTCCCCGCCGTTTGTGGCAAGATAACACCTATATGTGTACTAAGAAGTCCTGCTTTATGCAGTCCCATAAAGACAGGTACAATCGTTGCAAATGCTGGAAAAAGAAGTGCTCCCATAAGTGCTGAATGAATAATAGTTTTCCCCTTAAACTCATACCTTGCTATGATGTAGGAAGCAAGACCTCCAAAGAACATAACAGCTATAACTACAGATCCTGATATAATAAAACTATTGATATAAGCTCTCCCGATATTAATGGTTGTAAAAGCTGATACGTAATTTGCAAATGTTGGTTCTGTTACTAAACTAAATGAATCTTGTATGATAAGTGTTCTATCTTTAAAAGAATTATTGAGTACCCATAGCAAAGGATAGATTGTTGTTAATGCCCATAGCACGAGTATAGTATGGACACATCCTATTCCTAAAGAAAATTTTCTTATAGGTGAGGATGTTTTTTTTAATTTTGTATTATTTGATAAAGTCATTGCTTGATTTTGCGCCATATTCTAACACCCTCCTTCTATAAATCTTCTGTTTTTAGTAATTTATTAACTAGCAATGCGATGATCATACCTAAAACAACAATGGCAACAGCTATAGTGCACCCATACCCTATACGCCACGCTTCATATACTGTCTTATATTGATAAGTTCCAAATAGATATGTTGTTTCAAGAGGAGCCCCACGTGGCGCGATAACCCATGCAAGGTCAAATATCTTAAGCGTTCCTGTAATAACAAGAATCAAGCTAGATTTAATAACACCTTTTAATAATGGTATCGTAATATAAATTGTTTTCTTGAAACCTGTAATCCCATCTAAATAGGCAGATTCATAAATATCTTCTGGAATACCTGCTATACCTGTTAGGATAATAACAAAATAAAATCCTACGTACTGCCATATAATTGGCGTTGCAATCGAGTAAAGAGCTCTCCCTTCCTCAAGCCAATAAATAGGTTCTAACCCTATCATCTTTAACAATTGATTGAATAACCCCATATCTAGATTGTAAAACAGTGTAAACATAAGGCCTATAGCTGTTGCTGAAATAACAACAGGGAAGAAAAACACCGTACGATAAAAGCTTTTCCCCCTCTTAATGCTATCTACTAAAATAGCTAGTAGGAATCCTAAGCCTAATTCAAAAACAATCATTAACAACATCATAATAAAAGTATTTTTAAATGATGTATGAATAATTGGGTCTTTAACAAGTTCTACATAGTTATTAAGTCCTATAAAGGTCTTATCCACACCTGCCATATCTGAAATATTAAAAAGGCTATTCCATATACTTTGTAAAAATGGAATATATAAAAATAATGACACAAGTATAACAGTAGGCAACAAGAATATCCATACCATTTTTTTATCTTTATAAATCATTTCCAAGCCCCTCCTTCCTATTTGCTACCCTCTCACGACACTTTTATGTAACCTTTAGCCTATTTTGGGGTAAAAGAATAACAGCTGATGCCAAGTGACTCTCAACTGTTATCCTGTAACACCTTGTATTTCACATTTTCATTTTTTTATTAGATTATCTATGCTTATTTACCCGTATGAATTCTAATAACTTCATCTGCTACAGCTGCTGCATCTTCTTTACCTGCTGCAATACCTGGTGCTTTGCTAAGTAGGTAATCCCATGCTGCTTTATTAAGCCATGAATCAATAGCTGCATCTACGCCTTTTGCTGAAATAGCTACATCAGAACCACTAATTGCAAGTGGTGTGTACCCTTCTACCACTCCAATATCAGCTGCTGGTGATCCACCACCTGCTACTACTACGAATTCTTTGATAAGGTCTGTAGTTGTCATACTTTCAATAAACTTAACTGATGCATCACGTTTTGCTGGATCATCCCAAGCTTTTCTTGTGATATAGTAACCACTTGAGAATCCTCCAATAATATCTGATGGATCTTTTTTACCATTTCCTGTCCCTGGGAATGGTACTAATACTGTATTTTCTTGGTCTGTTATGTTACCAATTGCCCAGTTTCCGTCTATAAACATTGCTGCTTCTTTATTTGCAAACTGTGTTTGAACAATTTCATGTTTTGTAGTTGCTGCATCTTTAGGGAATGCACCCATATCATTAAATGTCTTAAATAATGTAAGACCATTTACCCATGTATCTCTTACTGCTGCTACATCTTGATTACTATGATCTGCAACACCACCTTCAGCTAAGATAAAGTGCTCGATAAGGTAATGAGGAATATGTGATAGAGCTGCTGCAATAGGTGTGATACCCTTTTCAGCAAAAGTAGTAATAGCTTTCTCGAAGTTTTCCCAGGTAGTTGGTAACTCTAAATTGTACTGGTCAAATAAATCTTTATTACAGAAGATACCTTCATAGTATCCACGCACTGGCACTGCATACTGCTTACCATCTACACATTTTGCTGAATCTAAAGCCACTGGTAAAATATTTGAAGCAAAATCTGGGTATTCAGCTTGAATTTCTTCAAGGGATACTACTTTATCTTGCTCTACTAATGTCTTAGAGTTTACATCAGTAAAGAAGTAGATAACATCTGGTTCATTCCCTGCTGCAAAATCTGTAAGTACATTTGATTTCCACTGCTCATCAGCTGTTGCTGAAGAATCTTTTACTGTGATATGTGGATTATCTGCCATAAATTGATCAACAGACTCTTTATAAATACCTGCCATCGGGTCTGTACCACCAAACATAGATACTGTTTTAAGTGTTACAGGTGCTGGACCCTCTTCTTTTGCTGGCTCTGTCTCTTTTACTGGTGCTACTTCTGCTGTTTTTTCCGCTGTTGGAGCTGGCGCTGACTCTTCCTTGTTACTACATCCAACCATGCTTGTGCCCATCATTGTTACTGCTACCCCTAATGCAATTACTTTGGAAAATTTCTTCATAATTACTATTCCCCCTTATTTTTCTTACCACCAGTAAGCTCTAAGCTTTTCTAGCGTGTAAGCTGTCTATTAGTTTTCTAACTTGATTTTATTATATCATTTAGTTTATACAATTCCCATAGGTCTATATTGGTCTTTATTGGTCATTTTTGCTTTATATTTTTATGCTCTAACAGCAATTTTTTTCACTCTAACCCGTTATCTTTTTATCTCTTTGTAGTTTTTGTATATTCTTGGTATGATGCCAATTTTATACTATTTTCATTAGCACATCTTATTTCTAAATTCATTAGGAGTTACCTCAGTTACTTTTTTAAAAATTTTCGAGAAATACGCAGTATCTGTATATCCTACCTCTTCTGCAATTTCATAGACCTTCATATTTGTTTCAAGTAGTAGCTTTTTAGCTCCCTCTATTCTTGCTTTATTAAGTAAATCTACAAAGTTTGTCCCTGTTTGTTTCTTGATCATCTTACACAAATGCCAAGTACTGACATAGAACTCATCTGCTACTCTTTGCAAATCTAGTTTTTCTGTATAATGGTTATGAATATACTCCATAGCTTGTTTGACTAGATATTGAGGCTTCTCCTTTTCTTCCATTTTAGGAAATGTAAGTTCCTCTCTTTTAGGCAGCTTATTTAGATTGTCTATTGCTGTACCTACAGCTTCTTTGATTTCATCCAATTTAGATGGCTTAAGTAGAAAACGTATTACACCTAATCTTATAGCTTGTTGTGCATATTCAAAATCTCTATAGCCTGTCAAAATAATCATTTGACTATTTTGGTTAATGCTTTTTATCTCATCTATCATCTCGAGTCCATTCTTCTTAGGCATTCTAATATCAGAGATAATAATATCTGGCTTAAGTTCTATAATTTTTTCTACGCCTTCTTCCCCATCTTCAGCTTGTCCTACTATTTTACATCCAAGTTCTTGCCATGGAATAATCATCTTTAGACCTTCTCTAATAAATACCTCATCATCAATAATCAATACTTTATACATCTATTTGCTCCCCCTTGCCTTCTTCTCTTAAAAGTACCCCTGTCACTGTAGCTGGTAAGAATAATATAATCTTCGTCCCTTTATCTTCCTTACTTTCTATATGGATACCATAATCCTCTCCATATAGAAGTTGTATTCTTCTTTGCACATTAATAATACCAATATGCCCTTTTCCTATTTCTTCATCTTCTATATAATTTTTTTCTACTTTTACAAGCTCACCTTTAATCTTTTCAAGCCTTTTTTCCTCAATACCTTTACCGTTATCACTAATACTAATGCTTAAGTTTTCTCCTTCTCTTCTTATCTCTAAGAAAATAGTCCCTTTTCCTACAGGTTCTATCCCATGTCCTATTGCATTTTCTACAATAGGCTGTAATAGTAACCTCGGAATTCTATATTCTAAAGTTGCTTCATCTACTGACTCCTCAAACTCTATCTTATTACCAAATCTTTTTTGAATGAGAAAAATATAGTTTCTTAGATACTTAATTTCCTCTCCTATCGTAAGAAAATGATTTTCTCTTCTATCAATGTTAACCTCCATAATCCCAGATAATGCTTCTATCATTTCCGAAATATCTTCATTCCCACTCATTCTAGCTTTCCAGTTAATCATCTCTAAGGTATTGTATAAAAAATGTGGATTAATTTGAGCTTGAAGTGCCTTAAGTTCTGCATTTTTTAGTGCAATCTGTTCTTTATATACACAGTTTACTAAGTACTGTATTTCCTTACTCATCTTATTAAAAGCACTGTACACATATCCAATCTCATCACTTCTATCATTTTTAATTTCAACACCCATTTTCCCTTGCTCAATCTGATGCATCTTATCACTTAAGTTATAAACTGGGTAAATGACTTCTCTATAGAGCCGATTGGCAAGTACTAGAAAAATAGGTATCATACTCATACATAGCATAAATATCAATGTTGATAGTTCCCGAATATCCGAAAGTAGCACCCTAAGTGAGATAAAAACACCACTTGCAATAGATAAATTCTTCGTCTTAAATGTGTTGTAGACTATTGCTTCACCTTTTTTTTCTTCTGTATAAAAGCTATCATCTATCTGGTTACTATAAACAAAACTTTTCAGTTTATTTTTTCGCTCATCTTGTAACTCACCTACACCAATCAATTCTTTGCTCTCATTAGCTAATACGTAGACTGCCTCTTTAGATTCTCCTAACATACTCTGATATCTTTTAAAAACATAATCTTGATCTACTTTAAAGATAATTGTTCCACTATGTCTAAAGTTATCTCTATAAAATATCTTTTGCCCAATATAAATATTATTCTCTTCATCTATATAATAAGCTGTGTTACTCTCTTTGCTTAGTTCTTCATCCATATACTGAAATACTCTATTTTCATCAAACGATTGTTGTTCATAGTAGGCATTCCCCTTCTCCTTGCTTACGATATACCCCATATCTTCCTGATCTGCAAATTGAAAGGCTCCTAATAATATATCTTGCCTTGAGAGTATTATAGATTTAAGATACTTTTCTATCTCTCCTTTAAGATTGTAATCTTGCATAACCGCTTGTTTTAATGCACTATGTACCTGCTCATCTACGGAGGCCCTTTCTAAATCTATTCCTGCTTTTCTAATAAGGTTATAGTAATAGGTAGAAAAATCATACATGACTTCATCATACTGAGTTTCAGCTATGAATTCTTCTATATCTTGTAATTTTTCCTGCACTAGCTCCCCAACTAACTTAATATCCTTTTGCACACTTTCTATAAAATGATTAGTGATAGCTTCTTCATAGTTCTTATAGCCTACATAGCCTATCAAGAACATAGGGTAAATAATTAAAATAAGTACAAAAATGATCCATTTGGTTTTGATACTTGTCCTATTGTATAACTTAGAAATGGATGCTCTCATCTGATTTTCCTTTCCATCTATATCGTCACCTTTTGTATAGTATTGTAATTATATTTATTATTATATTATATTTATCTGAAAATAAAAAGCATTCTCCCATTTCATCCAGATTTACACATACTAATAAGGCTAGTAAGTTGCCTTTTTCTCAGCAGCTTACTAGCCCTATTCTTTATATCCTATCTATCTTAACTACTTATTTTTCAAGGTTATCATTAAGATATCTGGCCTTGTAAATAGTCTAAGTGGAAATTTGGCGGTTCCCACACCATTAGATACAATGATATCTCTCCCATCAAAATGCTTTTTTCCTGTTAGAAATTGAAGCCCAGTTGCTCTTTTCACTCTTTCTGAAGTCACTTTTCCAAGGTGTCTCATAGGGGCAAACTGCCCACCGTGTGTATGTCCTGCAAGGATTAAATCTATATTATCATTTTTATCTAGTTCATAAATATATTTAGGGTTATGGCTTAGTAAAATAGTATAGTCTCTTGAGGTTGTATCATGGGTTGTATTTCCTATAATTTGCTCTTGTGTCCACAAATCTCCTACTCCACCTAATTTAATCTTGCTTTCTTTATGAATCCATACCGAATCATTATTGAGTGAAATAATATTAGCTTTTTTCATGCCCTCTAGCGTTTCTTCTAATCCTTCGGCTACATCATGATTCCCTATGACTGCATAAATACCCTGCTTAGCTTTAAGATTCTCTAAACACTCAAAGCACTCCTTAATGTATTTATCTTTAATAACATAGTCTCCACCTAGAAGAATAATATCTGGATTATAATGATTAATTTTATCAATTAATTTATTTAGTTTCTTTTCTTTTAAGGTTCGCCCATAGTGAATATCTGCCAAAAATATTATTTTAAACCCATTAAAGTCTTTTGGAAGCTTTTTATTGTGAATAGTATAATGTCTTATCTTTTGCCAATAGGGTTCTATCCATGAATAAGCGAAAACTGCCCCCAAAAGGCTTCCTAGTGCCCACCAAAACTTTTTCATTTACACACCTCTATTATCTCTTACTTACATTCTCCATCATTATGATATTTTCAAATGAATTTATTGTGTGTAGGATAATTTTTTTTATACATTTATTTCTTCTTTTTATTTACATCTAGCTACCATAAATTTAATAGCTGTATAACTCACCTCTTCTGGCAAAGCTTCTTTAATAGGCTTTAAGAACGCCATACCACACTTATGGATTGCTTCTACTATAAGATTTTCCTGTTCTTCTGGTACAAAATCTCTATAATCAAGTTCTAATCCATTTGTCATACTTTGAATCAGATGACTTTCTATGGTTGTAATAGACAACTCACGTTCTTTGGCTATCTCCCTGATAGGTTTACCTTGTAGATAAAGATCATATGTTAGCTTATAACTATCTTTTGTCTTAACTTTAGTCTCATTTTGTACTATTTCATAGCTATCTTGCTGAGTAATATCTATTTGGTTCTCTTCTATATAATCTACTACAGCAACAATAAAAGCTTCTCCGTACTTTTCTAGTTTAAACTCTCCAACACCTGATACCTGTCCCATCTTTTCTCTTGTTGTAGGATACTTCTTACACATATCTTTAAGTGTCGTATCCGAGAAGATCATAAAGGGTGGTACATGTTGCTCAGATGCTATCTCAGCTCTTATTCTTCTTAGCTCTTCAAACAATGTGCTGTCCACTGGTAAGTGTTTACCACTTGCTACCTGCTGCTTAACAAGTACACGTTTAATATAAACTTCCTTCATACCCTTTAGCACCTCATAAGATGCCTCCCCTAGCCTGAGCACTGGATATTTATCACCCGCAAGTTCAATATATCCTTCTGCTATAAGGAAAGAAATAATTTCTTTAATGGTATCTTTGGGATAGTCCCTCATAATCCCATAGGTTGTTAACTCTTCAAAGTGCATACTTCTAATCTTCTGAGTATTTGCCCCCTTTAGAACATCTACTACTATACCACTTCCAAACTGCTCTTTCATACGTTTAATACAGCTCATAATTTTTTGTGCTTCTACTGTAATAGAAGTACTTTCTACTGTATTATTACAATTCCCACAGTCCTCACACTTTTCTGCTAGTACTTCTCCGAAGTAGCCTAGTATATAGATTCTTAGACATCCATCTGTATTGCAATAGTCTACTATGTCATTTAATTTCTGATATTCAACCCCTCTACTCTCAGTATCTTGTCCATTTTCTATAAGTAACCTATTGGTCATAATATCTTGTGCTGAGAACAGCAGTATACACTCTGATTTTTCTCCATCACGCCCTGCTCTTCCAGCCTCTTGATAATAGCTTTCCATATTCTTTGGCATATTATAATGAAGGACAAACCTCACATTAGATTTGTCAATTCCCATGCCAAAAGCATTAGTTGCCACCATGATAGGTGCTTTATCATATAAAAATGCTTCTTGATTTTTACTTCGCTCATTTTCTCCAAGTCCTGCATGGTATTTTGTAGCTGGAATGCCCATATGTACCAACTTCTCACATACTGCATCTACAGACTTTCTAGTTGTACAATAAATAATCCCACTTTCACCTGGATGTCCCTCGATATAGGCTCTTACTGCTCCAAATTTATCACTTGGTTTTTGCACTTCAAAGTAGAGATTTTTCCTATCAAAGCTTGTAATCAGTTTATATGGATTTTCTAATTCTAAAAGTGAGCTAATGTCCCTTTGTACAAGTTCTGTTGCTGTCGCTGTAAAAGCTGCTATTACAGGCCTTATCGGTAAGTATTTAATCATTCTCGCTACTCTTGTATAACTTGGCCTAAAATCATGTCCCCACTGACTGACACAGTGAGCCTCATCTACTGCTATCATACTAATAGGCAAAGTCTCTAGTAGATCTATAAAGCTACTCGTTTCTAGTCTCTCTGGTGCTACATAAAGTAATTTATACTTGCCTTCTCTTGCATTATCTATGACTTCTCTAAATTCGCTTGCTGTAAGAGAACTATTAATCAGCTCTGCCGCTATACCATATTCCTTCAAAGTATCTACTTGATCTTTCATCAAAGAAATAAGCGGAGAAATTACGATTGTAATTCCCTCCATCAGTAGTGCTGGCACTTGATAACAAATGGATTTACCACCACCTGTAGGCATAATCCCAAGTACATCTCTTCCTTTTAATATACAATTAATCAACTCTTCTTGCCCTAGTCTAAAACTACTATATCCATAGTACTTCTGTAATATTTCTAATGCATTCACGCTTTTTCACCATCTATCTTTTCTCTTTTATTTATAGGTATTGCCACTATTTTCCTCATTTAATCATATGAACTAAGTTCTTATTTACTTAGAGTATATTAAGTATATCATATCTTCCTTTAGGGTTTACTAGTTATTTTATATAAGTTTAATAGTATCCCTTTATAATGAAGTAATGCAAAAAGGATGCAGACCTTTTCACAGTCTACACCCTTTTACTTTATTTATTTTTCTCTATTTTAATAAAGTTCTATTTTGCTTCATACTCTTTAGAAGTATAATCTTCTAATGGATTCCAGTTTTTAAATTCAAAATCATCTTTAGAAACTGCTACTCCGTTTGCTGCTACAACATCTATTGCTCTTTGCCACTCTTCTTGTGTTTTCCCAGCATAATTATTTAATTCTGTTTCATAATCTGTAATAGCTCCAGCAATAACACCTTGAGCGATTTGTCCAAGGTTTGGACTAATATCTTTTACTTCTTCATAAACAAGTGTTGCATTGGCATTACCTACAATTGGATCTGGTGCTAATCTTCCAGCCTCTTTATGTAATTCAAAATACTCTAGCATAGCTGGATCTGTCATAGCTTTTTCATTAACCCCTGCAATAGCTGATACGAATCCACCATCTGATACAAGTTGTGTTTGATACTC
Source organism: Cellulosilyticaceae bacterium (assembly GCA_036655715.1). Taxonomy (GTDB): domain Bacteria; phylum Bacillota; class Clostridia; order Lachnospirales; family Cellulosilyticaceae; genus JAVVPO01. Next base: position 13,368 of record JAVVPO010000036.1, read on the forward strand.
ATCTGAATAAAGTCCCATTAAGTATTTAGCTGCCATTTCAGGATTTTCACAAGCTGATGAAATACCCATCCAAGGTTGCGCTCCGATATAAGGTTGACCACCTTTAGCACCTGAATCTGGTACTGGCAATGGCATTACACCAAAGTTTAAGTCTGGATTATCTTGTCTCCATGTTGGAATACACCAAGATCCTTGAATAAGGAATCCAGCTTGGTTTTGTGCAAATAATGCACGTGCTTCTGGAGCTGTTAAGTTAACAGTACTTGGATGGAAAGATCCATCTTTTACAAGTGTCTCATAAAGTTCAAATGCTTCCATCATACCTTGTGAGTTATAAGTGTTTTGTCCATCTACAAGACTGATTACACCGATATCATTAGACTTGCTTCCAGCTACGCTTGAAAAAGCTCTCATAGCAATTTCTAAACGATTTACTTGCTTTCCACTTTCTATCATACCAAAGGCTTTACCTTTTCCAGCCTCTGTAATAGCTTTATTGGCTGCAATAAATTCTGACCATGTTTTTGGTGGATTTTCTGGATCTAATCCTGCTTCTTCAAATAATGTTTTATTATAGAACATTAAAGTATTTAAGATGTTCATAGCTTCTGGTAAAACATATAACTTACCATCTAAATTAGTGATTCCTTCATTCAAAGCGCCTGGTAAAAAAGTCTCAACAAATTCAGGTGTTATATACTCATCCATCGGCATAAACCAATTTTCTGAAATAACTGTATTTAATTTAAGTCCAGATGGGATTGGGAATAAATCTGGAGCTGTTCCGCCTTTTATAGATGAAGTAATGGTTGTCTTGAATTGGTCAGCTGGTAAAACAGTGTACTCAATCTTAACATTAGGATTTTCTTCCATGAATTTTTTATTATATTCTTCACGTCTTACTTTAGTACTATCACTCCAGTCAATGATTTGAAGTGTAATAGGTTCATTAGCATCAGCTGGTTTACTTTCTGGCTTTACTTCAGTTTGCACTTGTTGTACCGCCTCTTCTTTTGGCGCGTCTCCTCCTGTAGTTATTTTTGGTCCACAAGATGTTAAGCCTAATGTCAATGCCGCTGCAGTTGTCAATGTGATTGTATTAGTTACTAATTTACTAAATTTCTTCATAATGCCACCCCTAATCTATTATTTGTTTTATTTATAATGCCCTTAAATGGATTTAAGGTTTTATAACATTTTATATCGCCTGATGAACTAGCTTTTTACTGCCCCTGCTATACCATCCACAAAATACTTTTGTAATGCTATGAAAATAATGATAACAGGTAAAATTGAAATTGTTGCCCCTGCTGATATACCCGTCCAGTCTACAACATTCTCTCCTTTTAAAGCATACATACCTACCGCCAAAGTTCTAATGGAAGGCTTATTAAGCGTAATGATTAATGGTAATAAGAATGAGTTCCAAGTCCAAATGAACTGCATAATAACAACCGTTACAATAATAGGTTTTGCTAGCGGAAACATAACTTTTGTATAAGTTTGCCAGAATCCACACCCATCTATTTTAGCAGCTTCTTCCATCTCCATCGGTAGCTGAGCAAAGAAGCTAGAGAAAAGCATTAAAAACACTACTTGCCCCCCTCCTGATTCAGCTAAAATCAGTCCGAGAAGACTCTGATTAAGTCCCATCGTTTTAAGCATCTCATACACAGGTATTACAGTAAACACTAAAGGAATTGTGATACTTGCTACAAAAATACTTAAAGCAACTTGCTTCCCAACAAAGGCATATCTTCCTAAAACATAGCCTGCACATGAAGAAGAGATCAGTACAATAAAAACAACACTTACTGTAACCACAATAGAATTCAAAAAATACTGACTAAAATTGGCATTATTCCAAGCTCTTATGAAGTTATCAAATACTATCTCTTTTGGAATCAAACTTAATCCACTTGCAAAAAAGTCATTTTGTGTCTTAAAGGATGCAGATATCATCCATAAGAAAGGATATATCCACACAAAAGCCGCTATAAGAAGGAATGTATGCATAAAAAATGGAATTATTTTTCTTTTTGTCGTCTTAAACAAGGTAATTCTCCTCTCTAAATATACTTCTTTTTATTCATAATTTTTTTGATACTAGCAAGAATTACGCCTATAGAAACTACTAAAAGTCCAAATATCATAGCCGCCGCACTAGCATATCCAAGCCTTGGCATTCCTATACTACTTGAATAAGCCGTTCTATACACAAAGGTTGCTGCAACATCTGTTGCAAAGAAAGGTCCACCCTCTGTCATAGTCTGTACAATATCAAATACTTTAAGTGAATTGATTGTACAGAGTGTTGTGATAACAACCCCAATCGGTAATATGATCGGTATAACTATAGAGAAGAATATTCTCCCTTTACCTGCTCCATCAATAGCAGCTGCTTCATACACATCTTGTGGTACACTCTGTAATGCAGCTATCCAGTAAATCATATAAATCCCAACATCTTTCCAAACCCCAATGAGCATTACTGTAAACAGTGCACTAGTTGATGATCCAAGGAAGTTAATAGGTTTATCTAACCCAAATGCCATAAGCACTGCATTAACAGGTCCCATTGTTCCAAATACAAAGACCATAATAATCCCTACAATAGATGCTGTTGTAATAACTGGTAAGAAGAACATCGTCCTATAGAATGAAGTTCCTTTAAGTCCAACGCTATTTAATATGTAAGCTAATGATAAAGATAATACTAATTGTACAGGCACGGCCATCAACATATATTTGAAACTGTTTACAATAGCATTAATGAATAGTTCATCTTGTAAAAGCTCCTTGAAGTTAGCAAGTCCTATAAAGGTAGCACTCGCACTCATTCCCGACCAATCTAACGTTGAATAAAAGATACTTGAAAGAATAGGTATTCCCTGAAAAGCAATGTATAAAGAAACTGTAGGTAACATAAAAATCCAACACCATACATTAAGCTTGATACGTTCCCTTTTTTTGTTTACTTTATTCACTTCCTGCACCCGCTCTTTATTTTTATTAGCTTTTATTAACACTAATTTTCACCCCTCTATTAATTAATTTTTATAATTATGTATCGCTTAATAAAATATATCACTATCCACTAAATAATACAATTAAAATATCTCTAATTTTCTATATTTGTATATTTTTTATTATTTTTAACAAAATATTTATCAACTTTTTATAATTTACTTTTTTCAAAACATACTATAAACTCAATCATAAAGCTTTTATCTATGCTTTATTCTTTAATCTATTAATTATATTTCTTAATTAATCAACTTCACTTCTGAAAGGACTATATTAATATGAAAATAAATATTATTTTTAATACGCATGATTCCGTTTTATCTTTTGCCGCAAATGAACTAGCTATCTATTTTAAAAAGATAGATTCTTATACTAATGTTTACTTAAATGATACCAACAACACACTTTACAGCCTTCATCTAGGAGTTCAAGATTGTACCTGCTCCCATTATTTATCACCTATAGATCCTTTATTCGATGATCAATATCATATGGAATTTACCAGTAAAAAAGGACTAATACTAGGTACTAATTCCCGTTCAGTTCTTTTAGGCACTTATAAATTACTTTATTTAATAGGTTGTAGATTTTTACAGCCCGGTAAAAAATATGAATCTATTCCTAGCCTAGATTTATCTTCCACTTTATTAAATCTAAACATCAATACTTCCTACACCTCCTCACTCAGACATAGAGGGGTATGCATTGAAGGCTCTAATTCCATTGAAAATGTTTTAGACTTTATTGATTGGCTTCCAAAGCTTGGCTATAACTGCTTTTTTATACAATTTAAGATTCCTTATACATTCTTTGATAGATGGTATAATCACACACTTAATCCACTTCTAGAAAAAGAAGGTTTTTCTATGGGGCAAGCTGAAAAATTTAACAACTTGATTAATGAGGCAATGAAACAAAGAGGTATTCTTCAGCACCGAGTTGGCCATGGCTGGACATGCGAGACCTTAGGTCTTCAAGACCTTGGTTGGCAAAAAAATAGTCACCAGTTAGCTGATGACAAAAAAGATTGGATTGCTTTGATTAATGGCAAACGAGAGTTTTTCAACGGTGTCCCTACTAATACCAATTTATGCTATTCAAACAAAGATGTCCAAGAAGCTTTGATTAATGGCATCTTAGAATATGCTACGTCTCACCCTACATGTGACTACTTACATATATGGCTTGCAGATGAACACAATAACCTCTGTGAATGTGATTCTTGCAAAAACACTTTACTTAGTGATCAGTATATTGCCATTTTAAATCTACTTGACGAAAAACTTACTCAGCTTAATCTTTCTACTAAAATTGTATTCCTTCTCTATCAAGAACTTTTATGGGCCCCTCTTTTTGAGGCATTCAAGCACCAAGAACGCTTTGTCTTAATGTTCGCACCTATTAGTAGAACCTTTGAAAAAAGCTATAAAGACTGCATTATCTCTGATTTTACTCCTCCTTATACGAGAAATAAAATCACATTACCTAGTTCATTAGATGAAAATTTAGCATTCTTAAAAAGCTGGCAAGAAAAATTTGATGGGGATAGCTTTGTCTACGATTATCCTTTAGGCAGAGCCCATTATGGCGATGCAGGTTATCTAGCTATTTCAAAAATCATTAGTGATGATATTAAAACACTCAAAACTTTAGGTTTAAATGGTTATATTAGTTGCCAAGAACTACGTGTATCCTTACCTAACGCTTTACCAAATTATATCATGGGCCTTACACTGTTTGACTGTGAAGCTGACTTTGATTATTTAGTAGACGATTACTTTGCACATGCTTATTCTACCGGTCACCTAGTTTGCAAAGATTATTTATCTAAAATTTCCAAACTTTTTAGCTGTGATTATTTTAACTCAATCGGAAGCAGAACAAATGAACTACTTGCTACCCGCTATAAAGAAGCTGCCATTGTATCTCAAGATTTTTTAGACCTATTACAAGCGGATACCTCTTTAGAAGACAACTATTTCATCAAAAAACTTTCTTTCCACGCTAATTATGTTACACTATTATCAGTAGCACTTCACCACCTCGCTATAGGCGATACAGCTAAAGCTCAAGAATACTATCTCATTTTTGCTCATTTTATCCAAAGCCATGAGAAGGATATTCAAGAATCTTTAGATGTCTACCGAGTAATAGAAGTTTCTACCAAATATACTGGCTTTACATTACCAGATTATTATTAAAAGGAAGTAATGATTATGGCATTTTATGTTCAATCACTTAATAAGCAATTTAATCGCAGCAAAATTCTACAACTCATTTTTAGAAACGGTCCTGTTTCAAGAGCAAGTATTGCAGAAGACAATAACTTGACCCCTGCAACCGTTACCACAAATGTAACCACACTTATTTCCGAGGGAATTGTAGAAGATATCGGCGAAGTTAAATCTATGGATGAAACGACACTTGGACGCAAAAGAGTTCTTGTGGATGTTGTAGCCCATTACGCCTTTAGTATTGGATGCGAAATAACAGAAAAATACATTTCTATATGTATTATTGATTTAAAAGGAAATATATTACACAAAATCAATTTCACACCAACTACTATGCAAATCCAAACTATTACCCAAGTTATTATAGATAGTATTAATCAGTTAATAGAACTCAGTTCCATTCCAAAAGAAAAAATAATAGGTATCGGCATCGCCCTTCCAGGTCATTACGATAAGCAAAACAATCATCTTATTTCTAATCTTTCTCTTTGGAAAAACTTTTCTCTTAAAACTATTCAAGATGCTTTGAACTTTCAAATAGTATGCGAAAACAATGTACGTTGCATGGCTTGTGGTGAATACTTTTTCAACAAAGATAATTCCCCTGAAAGTTTTAATTTGTTCCACTTAGGTCGTGGTATATTTAATGCCAATATTATAAATGGCGAACTCTTTATGGGAACTAATTTCTTATCAGGCGAAATAGGGCATACCATTGTACAGCCTAATGGTATACTCTGCGAGTGTGGTAAACACGGATGTCTTCAGACTTATTGTAGCGAGACATGGCTATTAAAAAAATGTAAGCTTATTTACGAAAATCTTAATACCTCTGTTTTAAGGCAACTTGTTTCTAACCCTGATGATATCACCATTCATCACATCATTTTAGCTTATCAAATGGGTGATCCTTTGGTTTGTAATATCATTTCTGATATGATTAATTATTTAAGTATTACCTTGTCCAATATTATGATTATAAATAACCCATCAAAAATATTATTTCATAGCGAAATATTTGAAAATGAATCTATCAAACAACAATTACTATCGTCTATTACACATCAACTTGATTTTATAGATAACGATTTATGCAATACATTCGAGGTGCTACCTTACTCCATTAATAAAGGAGCTGTTGGCGCTGCTGCTTTAGCCATTAATGCATTCTTTATGTAATAGAAATAGAGTAAACCAAGCGCATTGCTTGTTTACTCTATTTCTATTACATTCTAAACTATTAAGAATTTTTCAAGTAATATCTTCAAAATTTAATATTATATCTACTCTAATCCCACACCAGTCGCCGCTTCGCCGTCTGGCATAAATATGTTCTCTTTACAAGCCACGAACCATAGACTCTATACATTCTACCTGAGATTCAATCCTTACATGTTTTCCACTTACTGCACTAGTCTCAAATCCACTCATTATTTCTAACACATGGTAAGTTAACTCACTACTTGCACGACTCTTTCTACCTATTTGAATAGCTTTCGCCATGTCCGCTAAGCCTAGCGCCCTACTATTCTCTTTATAATCATGAGTTAATGGAATTTCTTTAAATCCTTCTTCTTTCGTTCTGTATAATCTCACAGGTCCGTCAAAGGTGTTAGGGTCTGGCACTGATAGTGTTCCCTCTGAACCATAGATTTCTATTCTAGGTACTTCTGCCGTCATGACATCAAAGGTTGTAAATATTGTTCCTATAGCACCTGACTCAAACTGCATTAATCCCGTAGTATATGTTGGTACGTCTACATCAACTATTTCCCCATATTTAGGCTGACTTGTAATGATCCTTTGCGGGAATGAAATACGTGACATACCTGTGACAGTTTGCACGCCGCCTAATAGACTCACTAATGCCGTTATATAATAAGGTCCCATATCCATCATAGGTCCACCACCATGTTTATAGTAAAACTCCGGATCTGGATGCCATGATTCATGTCCCCTACATACCATGAAGGCACTTGCCCCTACTGGTGTCCCTATAAATCCTGCATCTATTAACTTACGGCAAGTTTGGAGCCCTGCTCCTAAGAAAGTATCTGGCGCTCCGCCTATTCGCACATTACTTTCTTTAGCTAGGGCTACAAGTTCTTTTCCTTCTTCTAGTGTAGCTGCTAAAGGTTTTTCAGAATAAACATGTTTCTTAGCTTTAATGGCTTCTTTTGTTACCCCATAATGCTCATAAGGTCTAGTGAGATTTAGTACAATATCTACTTCTTCATCTGCAAAAAGTTCGTACATATCTGCATACAACTTAGGCATATGATATTCTTCTACTGCCTTCTTAGCTTTTTCTTCTATCAGGTCACATACCCCAATAATCTCTATCTCTTTAAATAAGTTAGTAATATTTTTCAAGTAAATACCACTAATATCCCCGCATCCAACTATACCAATCTTAATTGTACTCATCTATAGCTCCCCCCATTAATACATTTTTTGGTTATTCTCGAACTTCTGCGTAGTGAGTTTATTTGTAATTGCTATCTCTTTACCCTCGGCTGCCCATAGCATACCTCTTCTCACCATCTCTTCTGATGAAGGTGATTGTTCAAATACATCATCATGGTGTCCTAGCGAACAATAAAACACTCTTCCATTTCCCCAATTTTTGGTCCATGCTACTGGCATATCTACTGGTTTGTTTGAAATATGATAATAACTGACTAAAGGAAATCTTGTTGTAGCTAGTATTTCTATAGATGGGTCTATATGTAAGTAGTAGTGCTCACTCTTCACTCTAAAATCCTCTATACCATCAGTAATAGGACTAGACCCCTTACAAATATTAACCATATATTCTATGCCATCTCCGCCTGGATGACTAACCCATTGTCCGCCCGTCATAAATTGCCATTCTGTATCATTCCTAAAGGAATCACACATTCCTCCATGACATCCTGCAAGGCCCACTCCAGAACCTACTGCTAATGCTACATTATGGGACTGATCTTTCGTAATAGTCCCCATAGTCCAGCAAGCTACAATAAGCTCTAAACTTTTTAGGTAATCTATGTTCTCCAATACTTCTAGCGTATCTGCTATGTGTACCTCAAAGTTTTCTGCCTCTAATAACCTTTTAAATCTTTTAGATACTAGTTCTGGTTCATGCCCATCCCATCCACCTTGGATAATAAGTACTTTTTTCATAGACTCCTCCTATTAAATATGGCATTTAACAGTTTGACCTGTTTTTGCCGATTCAAATACTGCATCAACGACTTGCATACTTCTTAATGCTTGCTCTGGTTTAACAATAAGCTCTTCTTTCCCATCTAGTACCCCTACTATGTTCTGATAGTAATCAGTCCAGTTACTTTCTACCTCTGGCAATGCTATCTCCTCGGTGGTTTGCTTAGGCCTTGGCGCCATCGTCCGAGTTGGACCGGCTTCTGTATAGACAATTTCATCATCCCATGCCATCTGCTCATCTGTTTGCAGCTTGACAATCTTTCCTTCACAATTCCAATTTTCTATAACTGCAGTGCCTTCTTTACAACACATATGCCAGCGAGGCTGGTTAATAAAACAGTTTGTTGCTACTTCTATAAGCACTGAAAGATTATTTTCAAATCTTATAGACATCTTAAAATTATCATCTACTTCCTCACAGAATATAGAAAATAAATGTGCAGAGATCTCCTTCACAGGGCTTGATACCATAGTTAATATTTGATCGATCAGATGAACTCCCCAGTCTAATACCATTCCTCCACCATTTACTTGATGCCCACGCCAACCATGCATGGCTCTTCTTGACCCTTGTACTCTAGTTTCTATGTAATACGGTTCCCCTATTATGTTATTTTCTAAAATTTTCTTGATGATCACGTAGTCTTTATCCCATCTGCGATTCTGATGAACTGAAAATAACTTACCAGTCTCTTGTCTCACCGTGATTATCTCTTCAAGTTCTTTTGCATTCATAGCTACTGGTTTTTCACAAACTACATTTTTATTAGCACGCATACACCTACAAGCTAAATCTTTATGAAAATTATTCGGTGTTGCTATAGTCACTATATCTACAGTCTCATCACACAGAAGTTCTTCTAAACTCCCATATCTTTTTATGCCATTATCTTCCGCCTTTTCACCCATATCTTGTCTTATATCATAGGCACCTACTACCTCTATTCCAACTACTCGTTCGCTTATATTCTTATGATGCCATTCTCCCATGCCACCATAGCCAATTATCGCTAATCTATATCCCATCTTACTTTCACTCCTTATTCAGTACTTAATCTTTACTCACTCTCATCGTAACATATCCTTATTTTATTTACTCGTAATCTATTAGCCTTGACTAGACAATTATTGCTATTTTTTATACAATAGTATTACTATACAAAAAGGAGATTAAAATTGATTCCTCACTTTCAGAACTTCAAACATGTCCAATCTTTTATTGCTTATGAAGCGCATAATCTTTCCTTTATCCCTCATATTCATAGTCACTATGAACTAGTCTACGTCACCCAGGGTAGTGTTCAAGTAACAGTAGATTCTATAACCTATGACCTCTCTCCACATGATTTATGTTTTATCGCAAGTCATAGCCTTCATAGTTTTCATACGCCTCATTTTTCCAACTGTATTCTTGTCATTATCGATACACAATATATCACGTCTTTCACTACAGAGCTTCAAAAGAAAAAAATAGCTTCACCTCTTATTTCATTTAAACCTTATCAAGAAGAATTACATCAGTGTATATCCATTCTTTCCAAGTCTAACCCTACTACATCTAATCAACTCATATTAAAAGGTTATCTCTGTATCTTATTAGGTAGAATCTATGAATGTAGTACTTTACTCCCCAAGACCCATACATACTTATCTACACTAGAATCTATTCTTATTTATATGAATGAACATTACACAACTTCACTAACCCTTAGCCAAGTAGCCTCTGATTTAAATTTATCAAAATATTACTTATCAAAATTATTTAATACACATTTAGGCTATGGGTTTAATGAATATCTCAATCATCTACGTATTAACCTCGCTAAAAATCTTCTTCTAGAATCTCATTCATCTATTACATCAATATCTTATGAATGCGGCTTTGAAAATCAGCGAAGTTTTAATAGAGCTTTTAAAACCATTACTCATTTTACACCAAGCGAATATCGCTCTAACTATCAAAATAGAGAGCTATCTAAATAAATATTTTTATTTGTTTAATACAGAAAATGACTCAAATAATATTATCATCG
>JAVVPO010000037.1:0-21896 GCA_036655715.1 Cellulosilyticaceae bacterium
TCGATTTTTCATTTTTATCCCCCTCATTATAAAGACTATTTAAACTAATAATTCTAATTTGTATGTGATTTTATTATATCATACTAACTATACTACTAGTCCTATATAATCCTCCAATTAACAAAGAGACACTCCCTTATGAAGTATCCCTTTGTTAATTGGCTATTTACCACCTTTTTTATCTCTCTTATAAAAAAGGTGGTTCTTCCTTAGCTATATCCCCTAGTATGGACCTTTCTTTATTTCCTATGTTCTTCTATATACAACACTTCTTATACTTCTTCCCACTTCCACAAGGACAAGCATCATTTCTACCTACCTTCACCTTGTTAACCTGTGTAACCTCTTTCCCATACATTTCAGGGAACATTTCTCTTTGCACTTCCTCTGAGGTATAACCTTTATTATACCAACTTCTAGTATGCTTCATAATCTGAGTCATCATAAGCGTTACCTCTTGAAGCTGATCCATATTCTGAATATGAATACCAAGTCTATACCACTGCTGCATTACATCTTCCATCAGATCTAGGCCACTTGTATGCTGAGCTCTTACACTTAGAACCAATGTCACAATAGCTTCTTCTATAAAGTTTTCATTCGCTATAACATGTTTCTTCAGATACTCTTTAAGTTTTTTAGTCTCTTCTAACTCCTCATAGTAACCTTCTTGACTCATCAGTGTAATAAGAAGTTTACTTGGCTCATAATAATTCTTTTGACCAACCTCTTTCTTTAATTTAAGGAAATCTTCCTCTCCCTCACAGTAAAGACTTGCATGCACAAGATAATCCCCCATCAGCTTACATCCGCCATAGATTTGGTTCATGTAATTTAGATCCTTTAACATTACAGCAAAATTAACTTCACGCCCATAATCCCTGTTATACAGATGTTCTACCCAGTATAACTCTACAGCTCCATATAGATTAGTTAATCCATTTCTGTAAGTTCTAAAATTTTGTCTATGTGTACGTAACTCTTGAAAGCTAGCATCCTGCTTCCCCTTATCATAAAGAGCCTTAATCTCTCTCGCTATCACAAGGTACGTCACATCCTCATCCCTCACACGAGTCGCCCATCCCAAGCTAATAAATAACGCCGCTCTACCAAGCCTTCCATCCACTAAAGTGACTTCCTCAGCCAACCCTTCAAACAAAGCTAAATCCTTCTCATTCAAAGTCGCCAAGTATTGTAAAGCTTCCTTTTGTATAACTTCCGCAAGTTTTTCAGCTAATTCTTCCTTCTTATACCCAGAATACCCCCTAAACTTATAAAGCTGCGCAAGTATATGTAACTCCTTAATTTCCTTCATCTTCAATAACTCAATTAAACCATATATATTTTCTCTCATATTATCCCTTTACTTATCCTTCCAAGTCATTTGTATGTCCCTATTATAATATAAATCACTATACCTATTACTATAAGTTTTTCTATCTTTATCTTTTATCTTTATCTTTTTTTCTACTCAACCATTCTTATGAGTTAGTATAGCAAGAAGAGGGAGATGTCTTTCAGCTGTCTCCGCAGGCTTTTTAGAGATTCTTAGAGAGTAAAGTCAAACTGTTCTTAGTGCAACTGTTTGAACGAAGTGAGTTTTGCACGTTAGTTTGACTTTACGAACTTAGAATCTCTTAAAAGTCGAGGACCCAAGCTGAAAGACATCTCCCTCTTCTTGCGGACCACCTCAGAAGATAAACCTCCCCCTACTTAATACTCTCTGCTACTTCCCTCATAAACTTCATATCTACTGCATTTAAAACAATATCTCCACCTCTTGTATTATCTGCAAGCTGCTCTATCTTTCTAGCCCCGCAAAGTACATTCACATTCTCACCTTGCCCCGCAATCCACGCAATAGCTAAGTTAGTTGGTGTACAGTTATATTTCTCACATAACTCTTGCCATCCATCTATCATATCTACTGTCTGGCTAAGTATCTCTGGCCTATACCATTTCTTACCCTCACGCGCACTTCCTGGCTCAGGTACATAATCCTTTTTCATCTTCCCAGTTAAAAGGCCTTGCTCAAGTGGTGAATAAGCTTGGAATGTAATACCACAGTCTTTTGCCTTTTGTAAAAGTTCTTTTTCAACACGTCTATCTAAAAGACTATATTTCTCTTGAATAATATCTAGCTGTCCATACTTCATATATTCATCAATATGCCAAGGTGTTACATTTGAAGCCCCTATAGCACGAATCTTACCTTCTTGTTTTAGCTTACAAAGTTCTGCCATAGTTTCTTCCACTGGTACCATAAAAGGTTCTACACATTGCCAATGTGTAAAATAGACATCAATGTAATCTGTTCCTAGACGTCTTAAACTATCCTCTACATCATCTCTAATCCCACGAGCAGATACATTTTTATAAACTTCATGCCCATCTCTATCAAAATAGTGACTTCCTTCTTTATCTTTCCATCTCAGTCCACATTTTGTAGAGATAAGTACTTTATCTCTGATTCCTTTTATAGCCTTTCCTACTACCTCTTCACTATGTCCAAATCCATAAACTGGAGCCGTATCAATTAGATTTACACCTTGCTCTACTGCTTCTCTAATTGTAGCGATAGACTGGCTATCATCATTTTCTCCCCACCATGATCCACCACCAATAGCCCATGTTCCTAAAGAAACTACTGATGCTTTTAATCCTGATTTACCTATTTCTTGATATCTCATTTTTTCTCCTTCTCATATCCTTTTATAATATTTCTAGTATAACTTCCTTCTTCTATACTTATCAATATAAAAAGTAAGTTTCACTTATTACATGACAGCCTATAACTTTTTTTATTAAAATACAAAGTTAAGAATCCTTAGCTCACTATAAGCTAAGGATTCTTATGTTTTATTATTCTACTAAAGAAAGAGCTACATCCATCATTTGAGTAAATTTAGTTTGTCTTTCTTCAGCTGTAGTTGCTTCACCTGTAAATGGACAATCTGAGATAGTGCAGATACAAAGAGCTTTTTTACCCGCTCTTGCTGCATTCATATAAAGCGCTGTTGCTTCCATCTCTACAGCTAATACGCCCATTTTTTGCCACTCTTTAAGAGACATTGCATCATCATAGAACGTATCACTTGAGTAGATATTTCCTACTTTATGTGTGTATCCTAATTCTTCAGCTGATGCTGCTGCTTTTCTTACTAAGTCGAAATCTGCAATAGCTGAGAATCTTCCTGGTAAGTTATATTGTGCTTCGTAGTTAGAGTTTGTACAAGCTCCCATACCGATTACGATATCTCCAATGTGAAGGCTCTCATCGATAGCTCCTGCTGAACCAATACGAATGATTGTTTCTACTTCATAGAAGTTGAAAAGTTCATAGGTGTAAATACCGATTGATGGAATACCCATACCATGTCCTTGAACAGATACTCTTTTCCCTTTGTATGTTCCTGTGTAACCATTCATACCTCTTACTGAATTGTATTGTACAACGTTTTCAAGGTAAGTATCAGCTAAGAATTTTGCTCTTAGTGGATCTCCTGGCATTAAAACGATTTTTGCGATGTCACCTAATTTTGCTCCATTATGTGGTGTTGGTGTACTCATATTTTCTTCCTCCTTTAAATTTTAAAATTATAGCCTAACTTTACCATAGTGTAACTTATTTTTGCAAGGTTATAGCTTATATTCGTAATAGTCTATTTCCTTATTTATAACCTTTATAATTTATATCCTAAAAAACTCCTTAGACTATTAAAATCTAAGGAGTTTTATTTATCAATTTAAACTTGGTTCAATAAGCCCATAAGTACCATTTTTACGTTTATACACGACATTGACTTCTTCATCGTGTGCATCTAGATACACAAAGAAGTTATGTCCTAAAAGTTCCATCTGCATAACAGCTTCTTCTGCATCCATCGGTTTGATAGCAAATTTCTTTGTTCTATCTATATGAAGTGATACATCTTCTTCATTTTCCTCGACTACATCGATAAAATATGGATTGAGTGTAGAGATAGGTATTGTCCTATGTTTTGTTCTTAATTTATTTTTAAATCTTGTTACTTGCTTTTCGATAATATCTACGGCGTCATCAATAATAGCATACATATCATTACTCTCTACTTCTGCTCTTAAGATTTGACCATTGAAAGGAATTGTTATTTCTATAATATGCCTTTGCTTTTCAACACTGAGTGTGACCTGCGCTTCTGCCGTCTCATTAAAGTACTTATCTAATTTTTGCACCTTATTCAAGACTACATTCTCTAAACCTTTAGTAAGTTCAATGTTCCTAGCAATTACGTTATATTTCATATTCATCTCTCCCTTCAATCAAGCCACTATATCATGTGTGTATAGCTTGACTATACTATTATTATTCCACATATATGTGTGATTTCCTCTTTATTTTATATTATATTTTTAAATATTATATAAAATATTAGTTAACTTTCTTTAGCCATTTTATGACCTGCTTATGTCCACTGGTATTAGTCCACCTTTTCTTTACTTGCTAGCTGTTTTATAAGGCCTACCAAATCAACTCCTGTTAAGGCATTAATAACTTCCGGTACTTCCCCTATCATTTTGGTTACATTCTTGGTGAGTTTACTCGCGCCTCCTTCACCACCATTATCAATAATAATCATCTTCTCTGTTTTACTAAGTGGTTCAGCCATATACCTTGCTATTTCTGGAAGCTTCTCTGCCAATATCTCAATGATAGCTGCCTCTCCATACTGTTTGTATGCCTCAGCTTTTTCTTTCATAGCTTCCGCTTCTGCCTTCATAGCATCTGCCGTTGCCTGCCCTTTGATACGTATTGTTTCTGCTTCCGCAATCCCCTTGATACGAATAGACTCAGCTTCTGCCTCTGCCTTCTTGATTTGCTCATATCTATCTGCTTCAGCTGTTTTTTCTATCTTATACTTATCTGCCTCTACCACCTTTTTAATAGTAGCTTCTAATTCTTTTTCACGCTTAATAGCTTGTTGCTGTGCAATTTCTGTCTGACGAATCTCTTCGAAAAGCTCTGCTGCTTTTTGAGCTTCTATAACTTGTTTCTTAACAATATTTTGCTCAACTTCATAAGCAAAGTCTGCTTTAGCTTGTGCCTTTTTCTCTTCTTCTTTATAGGCCTGCACTTTAAGCTCTTTTTCTTTTTCTGCATTTGCTATTTCTGTTTCTGCAATAAGCTCTGCTTCTTTTCCTGCACGGCGTGCTGCTGCTGTTTTCTGTGCTTGCTCTCTTTGAGCCTCTGCTTCTGCAATGGCTGCATTCTTCTTAACTTCTGCAATTTGTTTTGCGCCTAGTGCTTTAAGGTACCCTTGTTGGTCATCTATATCTCTTATTGTAAATGTTTGAATCTCAAGTCCCATCTTTTCTAAATCAGATTTTGCCACGGACTCTACTTGGTTAGCAAACATCTCTCTATCTTTATAGATTTCTTCAATAGACATTTTAGAGATAATCTCTCTTAATTTCCCCTCTAGTACATCTTGAACCGTTCCTTTAATAACGGTAATCGTTTCTTTTTCCTTACCCGTATTAAACTGTTCTACAGCTTGTAAGATACAGTCCTTATCTGATTTTACTTTAATAATAGCTACTCCATCCGTATCAATAGGTACCCCATTACTATCTAGCGAACCAAATGTCTTGATTTCTACCTTCATATTCTCTAAGGAGATTCTATCAACTTGTTCAAAGATAGGAATGACTACCCCCCCTGCTCCACTGATTACACGTTTTTTAAGTCCCGTCACCACAATTGCTTTATCTTGTGGCGCTTTCTTCCAGATCATCGCAATTACCCCTATTAGGATTACAATACTCCCTACTATAATTCCTGCTGTAATTAATGTTCCCATTTTTTCACCCTTTCTATTTATTCAAAAGCACATTTGTACTCTGAGTATAATTTGATTCTATGAGACTATATGTACATTTATATTCTTCTTCATGAACTGTAAAAGAATCTTAATATTTGCACTAAAGATATCCACTATGAAGAGACTTTTGCATGAAGTGAATATATTAGAACCACCATAGAATCTCTTTCATTTTATTAACTCACCTAACTTTTCAAGTAAAATACGCCCCAAATGATTAATCATTTGGGGCGTATTTTACACTAATTTCCTATATGACACAATCTCTGTAGGATAACACTCTAACTGCATCTTCGCCCAGTCATCTATCCCCTGCTTAAGTTCATTCTTTGTATCAGCTTCTATTGTCTCATAAATATTGATTGTTTCTGCCTCATTAGCTTCTAAATCATAAAGCTCATACAAAGGCTCATCCTTACCTCTTTGTAGTCTAATAATCTTATACTTTCCTTTACGCATCATCATATTAGCTGTTTCTGTTTTGTTGCCAATAATAGAATAAGTCGTATTA
Source organism: Cellulosilyticaceae bacterium (assembly GCA_036655715.1). Classification (GTDB taxonomy): domain Bacteria; phylum Bacillota; class Clostridia; order Lachnospirales; family Cellulosilyticaceae; genus JAVVPO01. The sequence continues at coordinate 6,373 of JAVVPO010000037.1, forward strand.
TCCCACTCTTCTTCTATTCCATCTACTAACTTAACAAGAGATTTGGATTCTATCCCTTCTTTTTGCCACTCACTATCTCCTGCTAAGTCTAAAATAGTCCCATATAAATCGAGACTATTAACTACTTCTTCTTTAACTTCCATATGCTCTTTTCCATTAGCTGGCTTAATGAATAATGGCATCTTACAACAGCTATCATACATATGTGTTTTGAAGAATAATCCATAAGATCCTAAGTGATCTCCATGATCTGATGTAAAGATGACTACTGTGTCTTCATAAAGATTATTCTCTTTTAAATACTCTATTAATTTCCCTATGTAGTGGTCTATCATAGTGATTTGCCCATAATTGGCAGCTATCATTTCTTTGTACTTTTCTTCTGTAAAGGTTTTTTTCAGCCTTGCTGACATAGCTGCTCCCTTTGCTGCAAATACTGGGTTGTTACTCATATCTGCATAGAAGTTGGCTGGCAACTCTATTTGGTCTGGGTCATAAAGCGTATCCCAAGGCGCTGGTGGCAAGTAAGGATGGTGTGGCCCAAAAAATGAAGTCATAAGGAAGAAAGGCTTATCCTTATCTCTTTGCTCTAAGAAATCTATTGCTCCATCTACTGTCCAAGGCGTATCATGCTCTACTTCTGTTCTAAATCCACTTCCCATGATGAACTGATAGATATTGCTCTCTATAGCCAGTTCATCTTCATCAAATATTTCAACAGGATCAATTCCCTTTTCATTAAAATATTCTTCTTTTAGCCATTTGATATATAATGAATCTTTGTCTTCATCCCCATACACTGAATAAGGTGCATCATGAAGATTTTTATAATTGAATCCATAGCTCTTGTCTGGTGGGCTAAAATGCAATTTACCACTGAGTCCTGTATCATACCCCTGTGCTAAGAGTCTTTCATTCATAAACTGTGTACCTGGTCTTACAGCACTTAAATTCTCAACTACCCCACATCCTGGTGGATACATCCCTGTCTGAAGAGAAGCTCTTGCAGGTCCACAAGTTGGTGCAGGTGTATAAGCATTGGTAAATACCACACTATCTTCTGCTACTTGGTCTAAATTAGGCGTTAACTTTAGATGATGATTAAGATAAGATACTGCATCAAAACGGTGTTGATCTGTCATGATCATTAAAATATTAGGTTTCTTCATATTTTTCTTCTCCATTTCCTATGATGACTATTTCCTATCTATTATATCATGATGTCATTACCTTTCAAATTTTATTATAAGATAGCATAGAATACATTCGTCAAAATAGGTACCATTGCAGAACATACTACACCATTAATAACAGCCATTACTACCACATCTTCACTTGTATACTTAATAAGAACAGGTAGCGTGGTATCTTCACTTGTAGCTGCTGCTGGTGCGATGGCTGTATAATGATTAAAATACTTTGCTACAAATGGAATCATCATAAAAGCTAATATCTCTCTAAATAAATTAGCTAAAAAAGCTACTGTTCCCACATCTGCTCCTGCTAAATCCGTCATCAGTACACCTGACAAACTATACCAACCAAGTCCAGATGTGATAGCTACACTTTCATTAAGGCTCATCCCCAGTAACATCGCACATACAACCCCACCCATTAGCGAACCTAGTATAATCCCCATAGGTATAATAAGTATCTTAAGATTATATTGTTTGAGCTTACTAAATACTTCTTTATTTGCTCCTACGCCAATTCCTACTGCAAACATAAGTATTACTAACGCCAAATCTGATAGGCCTGAAAACATTGCAATACTTTCTGCACCTAGTATCCACTGACCACATAATATTCCTAAAACTAAACTAATTATCACTGCTATGATCATCTTTTTTCTCCTTTAAAAATTTTGAAGTTAAAAAGTATACCATCAACACCGAAAAAATAATTGGGACTATGGCAAACACTAATCCCTCTACTCCCAGCGTTGTTATCTCACTAAAGAAATCAGGATTACTTCCTAATGAAACTCCCATACAAAAAATAAGTACTATAATACTTATAAGCTGTAAAATACTATTATATTTTTGCCACTTTTCAGGGAACCACTTGAATCCAACTAAAACACCTACTGCCATAATCATTAATATAATCATTTTCACTCTCCCTTTCCTTTGGCTTATCAGCTTTAATCTACTACTATTTTTAAGCAATTACTCTCTATTGTATCTCTATCAAATTATAAAGTAAATAGTATATTTACTAGGATTAGCTTCTCAAATCTTGTATAATCTAATATATAAGAAGTAATCTAGCAATAGATACACTTCTCATGAATACTGTAGTAGTATCCTTATATTAAATACGATCTTATAGGAGGTAACAATCATGAAAAAAACACTTTTTACTGGTTCCGGCGTAGCTATTATCACTCCATTTAATGAAACTGGGGTTGATTTTGATAAACTTGGAGAATTAATCGAATTTCACATACAAGAAAAAACTGATGCCATCATTATATGTGGCACAACTGGTGAAGCACCTACTATGCCTATTGAAGAGCACCAAGCTGCTATTAAATTTACTGTAGAAAAAGTAAATAAAAGAATTCCAGTTATAGCGGGTACAGGAAGCAATGATACACGCCATGCTATAAAGAATAGCCAATATGCCGAATCTGTAGGGGTAGATGGACTACTTTCTGTTGTTCCTTATTATAATAAAACAACACAAAAAGGACTTTATAGCCACTTCAAAACTATTGCCGAGAGTGTAAATATTCCTATTATCTTATACAACGTGCCTTCTCGTACAGTATTAAGTATCTCACCAGCTATCGTTAAAGCTCTTTCTGAGATTCCAAATATCGTAGGGATTAAAGAATGTAACTTCCACCAAGTAGGGGAAATCATCAGCCTTTGTGGTCCTGATTTTAGTGTATACTCTGGAGAAGATGGTCTTGTGCTTCCACTTCTTTCACTTGGTGGAAAAGGTGTCATTTCTGTTATGGCAAATATCATCCCACGTGATACTCATGATATTTATGCAAAGTTTGCCTCTGGAGATATAGAAGGCAGCCGTGAACTGCAATTAAAAACCCTTGATCTTATTAATGCTCTCTTTATCGAAGCTAACCCAACGCCTACCAAAGAAGCTATGAATATGCTTGGTATGAACGTTGGTAAATGCCGCTTACCTTTAGTTGATATGGAACCTCATAATATCGAAACTTTAAGAAAAGCGCTTATAACTTACGGCTTATTATAAATTTAAAATACTACAAAAAGATAACAGCCCTCGAAACCTGAGGGCTGTTATCTTTTTGTGGCTAATCCACATTATATTTTATGCTTTTCCAAAAACTTTTTCTCTAAGTTTGAGACCTGCTTTTGTTATAGCTACTCCACCTAAAGCTGTTTCTCTAAGACTTTCTGGCAGAGCCTTTCCAACTTGGAACATAGCTGCAACGGCATCATCAAAAGGTATATGAGATTTTACTCCTGCCATAACTAAATCTACTGTACAAAGTGCACTAATAGCACCTGATGCATTTCTTTTTGCGCAAGGGATTTCGACAAGTCCTGCAACCGGGTCACACACTAATCCTAATGTATTTTTAAATACAATTGCTGCTGCATCTAAAGCCATTTCCGGTGTACCACCCATTAACTCAACGACTGCTGATGATGCCATTGCAGCTCCTGAACCACATTCAGCTTGACATCCACCTTCAGCTCCTGAAAATGTTGCATTTCTTCCTATTATCATTCCTACAGCTGCTGCTGTAAATAATGCATTTACAAGTTCTTCATCTGTTTTTCCTAACTGTGTTCCAGCTGTTAATAAAACTGCTGGTAATATACCACAAGCTCCAGCTGTAGGACAGGCTACAATTCTTCCCATTGAAGCATTTACTTCTGAAGAGGATAAGGCCATTGCCATTGCCATTACAGTAGTACTTCCTGTTAAAGCTTGGCCTTTTTCTAAATACTTCTGCATCTTATATGCATCTCCACCAATAAGTCCGGTTAAAGAATAAACTTCTTTTTCTCTTCCTTCTTTAGCACCTTCTTTCATAACATCAAGAGTAGTTCTCATTCTTTTTACTACTTCTTCTCTAGAGATATCCTTGCTCTCCATTTCACTTAATATCGCATATTCATATAATGGAATAGAATTTTCTTTACATATTTCTAAAAGTTCTTCGCCTGATTTTGCTACATTCATATGTATGCCTCCTATAGTGGATTGATTGTTATAACTTTGTTAATTCCTTCAATAGCTTTAATCTCTTCTATAACTTTATCTGTGATAGCGCTATCCACCTCACAAGTCATAGTAGCACCTTTTCCTTTTTGCGTTCTTCCTAAATTTACAAATGCTATATTTATATGATGTTTATATAATATATCACTAATCTTAGCTACCGTTCCCATCTTATCATCATGACAAGTAATGATTGTTGGATAAACACCTGAGAATGTAGCCTTATTTCCGTTTATTTCTAATACTTCTATATTACCCCCACCAATAGATGAGCCCATCACTTCACATTTTTTTCCGTTTTTACAAGTCATTAGAATTTTTACGGTATTAGGATGATTATCTCCTAAATCTCTTTCTGTAAAAGTTACTCTAAGACCTTTTTCTCTCGCTATATCTAATGAATATCTTAATTTTTCATCATGAGTTTCAAACCCCATAATTCCTGCTACTAATGCTTTATCTGTTCCATGCCCTTTATACGTTTTTCCAAATGATCCGTGTAATAAGAATTCTACCTCTTGTATTTCATCTGCCGCAATCGCTTTTGCAATATTTCCCAGTCTTACTGCTCCTGCTGTATGAGATGATGAAGGACCTACCATGATCGGTCCTAATACATCAAAAACACCTACTTTAGCCATTAAAATCACTCCTTTACTTTTACGTATATATTCTATAATTTATTTTAATTTTTATATTTTTTTATACTTCTTCTCCTGCAGTTCCTCTCACCTCAGCTGCAGTAAGTATTTTGTGATTCTTAAATAGCATATAACCGATATTTCCTGCAATAATATTTAAAACTATTATGATAGCAGCTGCTATAAGTACTTTTACTGCTGGATTATAGGCAAACATTACGGCAAATCCTGCTATTGGAGTTGCTGTTCCTGGTGAGTTGTTAGTTAATCCCATAAAAGCAATAACTATACCTGACATTGCTCCACCTATAAAGTTGGTGACGTACACAGGAATGGGATTGGCTGATATTAAGTCTGCTTGAGTAAGTGGTTCTATAGCAACTGCAATCGTATCCTTCTTACTTCCAAATTTCATTTTTTTAAAGAATACATAGTTCATAAAAGATGAACCAAATACAGCTAAAGCACCTATAGCCATTGGTAATCCTGTAAGTCCTAACATAGCTGTTAAAGCCATTGAACTTAATGGCGCTGTAGCTACAACAGTTACTATTCCACCTATAATGATTCCCATTAATATTGGGCTTGCTGATGCTGATGATGTAAGCACTCCACCTACACCCAATAAAGTTTTATCAACTATCGGTGCCATAACTTGCGCAATCCCCCTTGCAAGAGGTGCCCCTACTAATATGATTACTATTAAGTCTAACCCTGCTGGAACCTTTTTTTCTAAAAATTTAATAATGAAAGATATAGCATATCCAGCTATAAATCCTGGTAGTATTCCAAAACCTGAACATGCAAGACCAACTAAAACTGCATAAACCGGAGATACTCCTAATGCTAATGGTACTAATATTGCTGCTGCAACACCACCTAAGCTTCCATTAGCTTCTCCAACTGATCTTAAAAATTCTATTTTTAGTACATCTCCAAAAAATGCATAGTGAAAAGCTTCTACCAAGAAACTTGCACATGCTGCACTTGCCAAAGCTCCCATCGCCTTCATCCCATGAGGTGCTTTGTAGCTAAATAGAGTGAATCCAGCTAAAACTACCATTAGAAGTGCTGTTCCTATCAAAATTTCCATTTTTATTGCTCCTTTTTTATTAGTTTTTACATTTCTTTTCGTTTTTTTATCTTTTTAACCAATTAAAACTTCAAATTGTTTCACTTTGTTGTGTATGCTTATGATAATAAACTATATATACATTTATGTCAACTTATTTATATACTTATTCACTATTTAAACTTATTTAACCAAACAAAAACTAGTTATTTTATACATACACTCTTGATATACCAACATTTTCAATCACTTACTTTACTTTTATTGCTCCTTCTAATTTTTAGTTTTATAACATACTTTTATTTTGCTCTTTTTTAAGTTTTTTATAAGTTAATATTTATTTTTCTAAAATATATATTCTATTTTATTTGTCGTATCTTTTAATATTGCAACATTTATTACTCTTTTAAATCCACCTTTATTCTAAAAAACAAAAAAAGAAGAGCTACTGTGCAACTAACTTTTATTAGTTAGTTACTCAACAACTCTTCTTTTACCTAGCTACTTTTTCTATGATATCGTTCTCTTATACTCTATTTCACTAGGCATAGTTCCTCAAGTATATAAGCTATGGAGGTAGGCTTATATACTACAATGTTATTAAACGCCTGAGTAAGCGCTAAATCCACCATCTACTGGGATAACTACCCCATTAACAAAGCTTGATGCATCTTTTGAAAGAAGATAAAGCATTGTTCCAAGAAGTTCTTCATCTTTTCCATAGCGTCCCATCGGTGTACTATTTAAGATTTTTTCTGATCTAGGAGTTGGATTACCAGCTTCGTCGAATAATAATTTTTCATTTTGTTTAGTTACAAAGAATCCTGGTGCAATAGCATTTACTCTGATATTAGTTCTTGAGAAGTGAACTGCTAACCATTGTGTAAAGTTACTAATAGCAGCTTTTGCTCCTGAGTAAGCAGGGATTTTTGTAAGTGGTGTGTAAGCGTTCATTGAAGAAATATTAAGGATTGATGCATCCTCTTTTTCTACCATGTCTTTTGCAAATACTTGTGTTGGGATAAGTGTTCCTAAGAAGTTAAGGTTGAATACGAATTCTACACCTGCAGCATCTAAGTCAAAGAATGAGATAACATCTGATTCGATATCTCCTGGCATATAATATTCATTAGTTGTTGTTGCACGAGGATTATTTCCACCTGCCCCATTAATTAAGATATCACATGTACCAAGATCTCTTACTACTTCTGCATGTACTGCTTCCATAATAGCTTTGTCTAACACGTTAGCTTTGTAAGCTTTTGCTACTCCGCCTTCTGCTGTAATTTCATTTGCATAAACTTCAGCTGCTTCTAAGTTAAGGTCAAGTAACGCTACTTTTCCTCCACATTTTGCTACAGCTTTTGCAAACAAACTACAAAGGATTCCGCCTGCTCCTGTTACTACAACTACTTTATCTTTTAAATCAACATTTAATGGTAATTTCATAGTCGCCACTCCTTTATTTTTATAATTATTATTTATTTAATTTTTCTAATGTTTCCCAGATACCAGTCATGTAAGAAGCACCTAACGCTCTATCATATAAACCATATCCAGCTCTACCAGTTTCTCCCCAGATCATACGTCCGTGGTCTGGTCTTAAGTAACCATCAAAGTTATTTTTGTGTAATACTTTTAAGATTTCTACGATGTCTAATGAACCACATGATGAGAAGTGAGCTGATTCTTCAAAGCTTCCGTTATCAAGAATCTTTACGTTACGCACGTGGATGAAGTGAATTCTTCCCATAGCAGCGTATTTGTCTACCATCTTAACCATATCATTTGTTTTAGCACACCCAAGTGATCCTGTACAAATTGTAAGACCATTTGCCTCACTATCTACCAATTTAAGGAATCTATCAATGTTTTCTTCACACGTGATGATACGTGGTAATCCAAAGATATCGAATGGAGGATCATCTGGGTGAATAGCCATCTTGATACCTGATGTCTCCGCTACTGGAATAATTTCTTCTAAGAAGTACTGAAGATTTGACCATAAGTCTTCTTTTGTAATCGCAGCATATTTATCAAATAGTTCTTGAAGCTCTTCTTTTTTGTATGAAGAATCCCAACCTGGAAGAGAAAATTCTCCTGTTAATGGATCCATTTTTTCAACTTGCTCTGTGTAATAAACTAAAGCTGTAGATTTATCATCTAACTCTTTATCAAGTTGTGTTCTTGTCCAGTCGAATACAGGCATGAAGTTGTAACAAATAACTTTTACACCAGCAGCCCCAAGTCTTTTGATGTTTTCTTTGTAGTTATCAATATACTCTTGTCTTGTAGCTAGACCTAATTTGATATCTTCGTGTACTGGTACACTTTCGATTACATCGAAGTTAAGACCTTTGCTCTCTACTTCTTGCTTTAAGCTAGTAATACTTTCGTTGCTCCACACTCCACCTACTGGCACGTCGTAAACAGCTGTTACGATGCTATCCATGTTTGGAATTTGTTTGATGTACTCTAATGTTACTTTGTCGTCTAATCCATACCATCTAAATGATAATTTCATATTCTTCCTCCTAGTTTTTGATAGATCAATTGCCATATATAGTTCCTTGTATACAAGGAATTTATATAATATATTAAATGCCATTAAATCTACAACTCTTTATTTTACAAGGTTTTAAACCTATTTCGAAATCTTAAAGCAAGTTACATAATACGTAACTTCCTTGCTTGTAAATTTATTATACTCAACTTGTATACAAATTACAATACTTTTTTGCCTGGTTTTTTGTATACATATTACTAATACCTTTAATTACCTTTCCCTATAACAAAAAAAGATATGCACTAGGCACATCTTCATCTGTTACACTATAAAATAATCTTGGTTTTTAGAGATAATTTGAGCCATATTGGCAACCCCGCCATAAATATGTTTTTTATAGAGATTTTCTAGCTCAGTTTTCTCTCTTTGCTCTAGTAATTCTAAAATTCTAATATGATCTTCAAAAAGCATATCTAGCACATTTTCATTCTGCAAATTATTGAGCGCCCTAAATCTATGATAGTGAGGCGTTGTGTGTGATATCATCTCCCACAAGCTGTCTTTTCCCACTAAATTAAAGATTAAACTATGAAACTCATTATCTGCTATGATAAATTGCTTTGATCTTTGTATTAAATTTAATTCTTCCTCAACAAGACTCTTTTGCTTTAATAAAAGTAATTTAAGTTTCACTAAATCTGTATTACTCATTGTATCTACGATATCCCCTATAACAGCAAGTTCTAGTTTTTCTCTTAAATACATCATATCAGACAAATGGCTCATATCAATTAGTGAGACAAACGTCCCTTTTTGAGGCATGATTTTCAGCATACCTTCGTATTCAAGTCTTTTGAACACATCCCGAATCGGTGTTCTAGAGACTCCAAATCTGGCTGCTGTCTCCATTTCACTTATAAATTCCCCTGGCAAAATCTCCAGAAACATTATTTCATCTCTTAGTTGCTCATAAATTTGTTCACTTGTATTTATTCTACTCATTTTCTCACCATTATTTCTTTTTGTTGTATACAATGATAGCATTAACTTATCTTATTAGCAATAAAAAGCTTATACACCTAGATGCATAAGCTTTTTGTTTTCTATAATAAATCTTTAACAAGTTCCATGCTGCTTCTTGCTGATAAGTAGCTAAGTGGTATATCAAATACAGTTTTTGCTCCTGTAGCTCCCTCTTGGTTTAACTTGTACGCTGCTCTTGCATAAGCTACTAGTGTGCTTCCTGTAAACTCTGCATTGCTATCTAATTTAAGTGAGAATTCAATAATTTGTTTATTACCTTCTCCTGTTTCACCTGTTCTAAACACAAATCCACCATGCGGCATTTTTGCATGATTTGTTTTAAGCTCTTCTTCTGTAATGAAGTGTACAATCGTTTCATAATCTGCAAAGTAGTTTGGCATTGCTTTAATCCTTGATTCAATATTAGCTACGTCAGCACCTTCGTGTGCAACTACAAAACATTCTCTAATATGTTTTTCTCTCGTTGTAAGTATTGGATTTTCACCATTTCTTACACTTTCAATTGCTGATTCTACTGGGATAGTATATTGAATACCATTTTTAACCCCTTCAACCCTTCTAATAGCATCTGAATGTCCTTGGCTTACACCTTTACCCCAGAAAGTATAGTCTTCTCCTACTGGTAAGATAGCTCCTGCCATCATACGAGTCATTGAGAATAATCCTGGATCCCAACCTACTGAGATAACCCCTACTTTGCCAGCAGCTTTTGCAGCTTCATTTACAGTTTCAAAATATGCTGGAATTTTTGCATGTGTATCAAAACTATCTACTGTATTGAACATCGCTGCTATCTCTGGTCCTTGTACTGGTAAATCCGTTGCTGATCCACCACATAAAATCATAACATCAATAGCTTCTTTATAATTAACTACATCATTCATGTGAAGTACTTTTGCTGTTTCCGTGTTAATGCTAAATCCTTCTGGTGAACGTCTTGTAAATACTGCTACAAGTTCCATATCTGGATTTTGTTTAATAGAAGCTTCTACACCTCTACCAATGTTTCCATATCCTACAATACCAATTCTAATTTTGTTCATCTTGTAATCCTCCTTCATTAACTTATAATTAATTTCTCTTTTTATATATCACATACCTTATGTTATTCATTTTAGTAGTTTCATTTAGTACTACTATAATAGTATCAAATTTTTAGATTCTGTCAATATAATTTCTCTTTTATTTTAACATTTTTAATAAAAAAGGACATCTTAATTAACTGATAGTCTCCCCCAGAAAATAGATATACATTCTATCTACTTTGGTAATTAGTCCATCTAGTTCATTCAAGATATCCTACACTTTACTTCTATATTAAAGCACTTTACTTAAAAACATTTTTGTTCTTTCTTCTTTTGGATTATCAAAAATCTCTTTTGGATTTCCCTCTTCTAGCATTTTCCCTTCATCCATAAATACAAGTCTTGTTCCTACTTCTCTTGCAAACCCCATCTCATGGGTTACAATCATCATCGTCATGCCTTCTTTGGCTAGGTCTTTGATAACATCTAGCACTTCCTTTACCATTTCTGGATCAAGTGCTGATGTAGGTTCATCAAACAACATCACTTCAGGATTCATCGCAAGTGCCCTAGCAATAGCTATTCTTTGCTTTTGTCCCCCCGATAGTTTACTTGGGTATTCATTTGCCTTTTCACGCAACCCTACTTTATCCAATAAGTTATAGGCAATCTTTTCCGCTTCTTCTTTGCTTATTTTTTTCACTTTAATCGGTGCTAGTGTAATATTTTCAAGCACAGTCATATTAGGAAAGAGATTAAAATGTTGGAACACCATCCCCACCTTTTCCCTAATAGCATTAATATCTACTTTTGGATCCGTAATATCTACACCTTCAACCAATATATTTCCTCGGGTAGCATCTTCCATCTTATTGATACATCTAAGATATGTAGATTTTCCCGATCCAGATGGTCCTATAATAACTACCACTTCACCTTTATGAATAGTATCATCTATTCCTTTCAAAACTTCTAACTTACCAAAACTTTTATATAAATTTTTTATTTCTATCATACTTATCATCCCTTCTCCTAGATTGAGCCAATTTCACTTTACCACTCTAAAGTTGTAAATAGTTTTTTATCTTAAGTATACTTGTAATTAACCCTCAAATCAATGCTTATATTTTATCTATCTTCCTTTATTAACATTGTTCTCTACTTTTCTCATAACTCTAGTAAATAAACCTGTCATCATAAGATAAATAATAGCTACCATAAGAAGTGGAATAGCATAATTATAAGTATTAGACATCATAATATTCGCAGATTTCATAAGATCCATACCACCAATAAATCCAATAATAGCTGTTTCTTTAATGAGTACAATAAACTCATTTACAAGTGCTGGTAACATCTGCCTAAAAGCTTGTGGTAATACAATGCTTGCCATAGTATCTTTATAGCTAAGCCCAAGTGAACGACCAGCTTCCATCTGCCCTTTATCTACAGCTTGAATACCCCCACGGATAAGCTCTGCCATATAAGCCCCACTATTAATACCAAAGGCAATTCCCCCTACCAACACCCTAGGCATATTCATAGGTCCAAGTACAGCTAACCATAAGAATGAAATTTGTACGACTGCCGGAGTCCCCCTTATAACGTCTACATAGACTTTAGCAATACCTTTTAATATCTTTTCTAACCACTTCCACTCTTTAGGTAAATCTATAATTTGAATAAGTGCTATCACTAACCCTATTATGAGTCCTATCGTTGTCGCAATAGCTGTTAAAAGTAATGTATTATAAATCCCATCTAATACTAACAAGTAATACTTTCCTGTTATAAAGGTCTCCATAAACCCTATCGTTGTCTCCCATGAAAACATCTCTTTCCCTCCTCATATTGCTTCATTTCTATCTTTTTTATATTCATTTTATTCCTCTACATTTCTAATCGATTAGCTATACCACTAGACTTTAGATAATTAGGGGGTAAGTTAACCCCCCGTATCCTCTATTCTACTTCTGCAAAATATTTGCTATAAAGTGCATCATACTCTCCACTTGATTTAAGTTCATCGATAGCTTTATTTATTTGATCTAATAATTCTGTATTACCTTTTTTAACAGCTATTGCATATTCTTCTTCTACAAAAGGAGATTCTAATACTTTGAGATCACTTTGCCCCGCTGTAAGTTGTTTAGCTGGCTCTGCATCTACTATCACTGCATCTACTGTACCATTTTTAAGGTCTGCTACTGCAAGTGCTGCTTTATCAAATTGAATAACTTCCGGATTTTCTATATAAAGCTGTGCAAACTTATCACTTGTTGTACCAAGTTGTACCCCAATTTTTTTATTAGCTAAATCATCTGAAGTAGTGATTTCATTATTTGTAGCTTGCACAATAATCATTTGCTTTGAATTAAAGTATCCTTGTGTAAACTCAACTTGCTTTGCACGATCTTCATCTACTGTCATTCCTGCTGCTACCAAATCAATCATGTTATTATTTACAGCTCCAAGCAATGTGTTAAATTCCATATCTTCCACTTGAAGTTCCATACCTAATTTATCTGCGATAAGTCCTGCAAGCTCTACGTCAAATCCTACAATTTTGTTTTCTTCATAGAATTCAAAAGGTGGAAAAGCTGCATTAGTTCCCATCTTAAGTACTTTATCATCTTTCGCTCCACACCCTGTTAACATCCCTGCTGTTAATGCTCCCGCTAATAACATTGTTGCTATTTTTTTAAATGTACTCTTTTTCATTTTCATTTCCCCCTGTATTTGATTTATTTTTATATAAATAAATATTTATTATTTAATATATGAATAATTATACTTTTAATCGTATATTTAGTCAATATATTTTTTAATATTTTTTCAATAATTTACTAGTATAAATTTTTCAGTTTTCTATTACACCTTTTGGTATTCAAAGGATTGCTTGTACTTTTACACTTATCCACATTTTTATACTATTCATTCACAAAGAACATAGGTTTTATTTTCATCTTTCTGTGGATAGTGTGTATAACTCTGTGAATAACTTGATACAACTAAGTTTGTCCACATTTTATCATGTTGATAGTTTGTTTATTATACTGGCAATATCTAACTTATCATTTTATTAACTTATCTATTAAAATATGCATAAAAAAAAGAACTCAAGGTAATTGAAATTCTTGAATTCTTCTCTTTTTATTAGTTTATTGAAATATGCTTAAACTGTCCTACATCAAACAATCCTTTATCCGTAATCTTAATTTCCGGTATAACTGGTAAGGCTAAGAATGCTAAAGTTAAGAATGGATCTACTTCTTTATTAATGCCTAAACCATAAGCTATAGTAATGAGTTTATTTAACTGACCAGTTACTTCTTTAGCACTTAAAGTACTCATAAGTCCACCTAATGGCAGATGCAACTCCCCTATAACCACACCATTTTTAACAACAACTATACCTCCTTGTTTCTCCTTAATATAGTTAATTGCCAAAACCATATCTCTGTCATTATCTCCGATACAAATGATATTATGTGAGTCATGCGCAATCGTCTGCGCTATAGCCCCACCTTTAATATCAAATCCTTTAACTATCCCTTTACCAATATTTCCACTAGCTTGATATCTTTCCACTACAACAATCTTAGAATAGATTTCATTTGCTACAAATGTCCCATCTACAACTGGTACATCTTCTCTTAGTTTACGAGTTATAATCTGCTTTGGCATAAGTCCCATCACCGTAGCTAATGGATGTATAAGGTCAATACGTAAGTCTTCTTCTGTTACATCTTCACAGTTAACTGTATTAAGAATTTCTAAGCCTGCACTATATCTATTGTGCTGAGTTTTTAAGGTTTCAGTTGGTACACCTTCTCGGCATTTCCACACACCATCTATCATAACACTCTCTACATCTATTTTTTCTAGGGAATCAAAAACAACTAAATCTGCATCATATCCCGGTGCAATAGCTCCTTTTTTATTTAATCCATAGAATTTTGCTGGATAAAGTGTTGCCATGGCTATCGCTTCAATTGGATCCACTCCAAGCGCAATACTTTCTCTAATATTACTATTGATATGTCCATTTTCCATAATATGATCTAAGTGTTTATCATCAGTACAGAATACACACCTTTCAAAGCTGTATCCTGCCTTTATCATACCTTTTACAATATCTTCTAAGTTATCTGCAGCTGAACCTTTACGAATTTGAACAATCATCCCTAATCTGATTCGCTCTAAAGTTTCTTCTAGCGTACTACATTCATGGTCTGTTTGAATTCCTGCCAAAACATAAGCCATCAGGTCATATCCACCAAGTCCTGGTGCATGTCCATCAATTACTTTACCCTGACTTATTTCAAGTTTATCAAGCACACCTGTATCACCTAATATAACACCAGGGTAATTCATAACCTCACCTAGACCTAGTATTTTCGGATCATCTATCATAGATTGTAATTTTTCTGCATCTAATATCGCACCACTTGTTTCCATATTACTACAAGGCACACAAGATGGTAACATATAATAAATATGAATACATGCATGTTCGCTCTCACGAATCATATACTCAACACCTTTTAGCCCTGCTACGTTAGCGATTTCATGTGGATCAGCTATAATAGTCGTTGTTCCAAAAGGCATAACAACACTTGCAAATTCTCTAGGGGATACCATAGTAGATTCAATATGCACATGGCTATCTATAAACCCTGGCGCTACATACTTTCCTTTTAAGTCTATCTCTTCTATCCCCTCATATTTGCCTATTCCAATGACTTTTCCATTAGCTATAGCAATATCACCTTTAATGATCTCTTTTGAAAATACATTTATAATAGAGGCATTCTTCAATACCTTATCTGCTTTATTTAATTTTCTACATATATTTAAGTGATTACTCATCAATTTACTCAAAATTTGCCTCCCAGTTATTATTTTTTAATACCTATCTTATCATGTTTTATGTAGAGTGTCACTATAAATTTATTGCCATACTATATATATGTTAAATCTAAATTAAACATCAGTTTAAATATTATTTTAAA
>JAVVPO010000038.1:0-21483 GCA_036655715.1 Cellulosilyticaceae bacterium
TAGAACACCAGCCTTCCAAGCTGGCCACGCGGGTTCGATTCCCGCCACCCGCTTTAATGAAAGGACATGAGTTTAACTCATGTCCTTTTTTCCTATGTATGAATAAGTAAAAAATGTATATAAATGAAGCCATAGTATTTATTGAAATACTATGGCTTCATTTATATGTTTTATTATCTACTAGTTTAGTAAGCTGAGGTTAATAAAATTTATCATAGTAAGCTAGAAGTAAATCGACAACTTTACCATAGCTATTTGTGCCAGATTGTACGCCATTAGCTTGTAGATAACTACTGTTAATATTGTTAGACATTTCTTGCACATCTCCATCAAACTGAGTCCAGTAATCATTGTGATAGTTAAGGTCAAAGCGCACTTCATCAGACATATTATTATTAAGTTCTAATAATAATGGGTAATTAGAAGAAGCTAGAGCATTACTAATATAAGAGATTGCTAAGATATAGCCCGAGTACTGAAAATCTAAGTCAGGATGCATGATACAAGTGAGATAAGCAATAAAGTTACATTGGTCTTCAAAGCCATAGCCTCGTTGATGAGCCATTTCATGGCAAGTAGTGACAGGTAGATTTAAGTCTAATATGGCAATATTAACATTGGGTTCACCAGTAAAAGGGGAGTAAATCCCTGTTATCCCTGTATAGTTTAGCCATTTAGAAGCTAAGATAGGCTTAGCCATGCCATAATCCCCAGTGAGTTCTATGAAATTTTCACCAGCAACATCATAACCTAATTGGGCACGTTTAAAGATATCCTTATAGTCTCCTAAAGCTTGCATAGCACCATTTTCATCTTCAGGAAGCTGTGTTCTAATCTGGGCAGCTTGATTAAGGAGATAGTCATACAGTTCTCCAAGTTGCTCTGTTGTATACTCGCCAGCTACAATTTTTTCTGAGATACCAAATTGAGGACGTTTATAATTAAGTCCCCACATAAGGATAAAGGCTGAGAAGAAAATAGTAATGACAACCCCTACATTTAATAGACCATTAAAGAAAATTCTCCAGCCTACTTTATAATTTTTGACAATCTTAACTATTAAATAAATAGGGTAAATGATGACTAGAAGTATAGCCGTATAAATAAAAAATTCAAATACAGAAAAAGGGAAGATACCAAAAATTAAGCTAAATCCTTGAATTATAAATTTATTGATTCCCATAGAATAAATTTCTTCCCAAGCATTAGGCATAGCGGCATACCAGTAAGTAAGTAGAGTAACTAGTGGAATAAGTAAAAACAATAAAAGCTTATACTTTGTTGATTTTTTCATTCTGACACCTCAAATTCTATAATACCTAAATATATTTATTTATTATGAGCTAAATAACATGAATTTATTTGTAGAGCTCTTATTTTAATACTAACAGATATAAATAATAATTACCAATTTGATTAAGTTATTTGCCTGAAAATGTTGATAAATACTTAAAAGAGGATATAAAAAAATTTCATCTTACATATAAAGATGTTTCAAAATCGAGTGTAGAAGTAATAGAAGAGCTAGCAGGATTTAAAGTCAGTCCAGTACACTTACTAGATAATTTAGGAACTAACTTACATATAATATATATTGTAAAAGAAGAAGAGATAGGAACAAAAGATGAAACAACTAAGTGGGATAAATTAGATCAAAGTAGAATGATGGAGACTATAGAATTAGTAATTCCAGAGGCTGGAAATACTAGATTGAAAAACTTAAAGTTTCAAAGATGTGAGCCGTTCATATAGTGAGAATATTTCTAAAGCCTATGGATTAGGTATTATAGAAACTATCCATCCACAAAAAGGCGTTAGCTATAGCACATTATGTGAATGGATGATTAAGGCAGGATTTTAAAACTAAATTATAGTAGAATATTTTCAAGACAAGGCTCCTATACTGTTAAGAGGAATGAAATAACAGTATGGGGGTCTATTATAATGCATAAAAAGCAATTTAGTATTTTAATCATAGTTTTAACTGGAATATTGATTATATGGGGGAGTCAATTATGTCTTAGCCCAAAAATAACAGTGGCAGTAATAGAGGAAAGCGTACAAGGGCTACCTCTTAATATAGAAAGTATTAACTTAATTTTAGAAAAGATAGATAAAGATGGATATCTGACAAAAGATCAGATGACTCATAGAGGGAAAAATTTTGTAAGACCTTTTATCCATGATGAAGAATGTAAGTCAAATTGTAAGCAGAATCACCTGGATAAGTATGAGGTAAATACTGATTTCAAAAAGTATGATAAAAAATTAGATATAACAGGAATGACAGAAGGTATTCCTTATC
Organism: Cellulosilyticaceae bacterium; assembly: GCA_036655715.1. GTDB lineage: Bacteria > Bacillota > Clostridia > Lachnospirales > Cellulosilyticaceae > JAVVPO01. The sequence continues at coordinate 2,306 of JAVVPO010000038.1, forward strand.
ATATTTCACTACATAATCGTAAGGATGAAAGATATTATTTATACTATAAGGTGACTATGCCTATAACTAAAGAGAATAATCCGTTAACGGTACTACAAGGATGTACCAATGCGGTGCAATCATCTATTGAGTTAACAGGAAAAATAGAAGGAGAAGTAAGTGAGGAAGAACAGAAAATCTATGTGAATCAGATATTAGATAAACTCAATATCCATGATAAAGAAGATGATAAGGTAACAATAAGTGCAGACGAAGAAATTTATTATGCTTATATGAGTTACTGTAATGCGTATGAAAAAAATGAAAAGGGTAATAAATTTAATGTGACAATTAGATTTATTTTTGATTCTATAACGCAGCAAACTCAAATGGTTTTAAAGCTACCGGTTAAAATCTAACTCATAAACTGATTTTCTTTTCATATAATATATAAAGAGTACAAGCTAAAAGGGGGGAAGATGTGAAACGATTATGGATATATGCAGGGTGCATATTAGGATGTCTACTAATTATCCCTACTTTCGTAGTCTATTTAGGGGGATATTATGATCCTAATATGATAAATGAATTAAGCTTGGAGAAGACAGAGGAGAAACAAGTTCAAAGTGAATTAGATCAAAAGATTATAGGGGTATTGGCAAAAGAAGTGCCAACAAACTATGAATATGAGGCTTTAAAAGCGCAGGCAGTATTAGTTAGAACTTATATGTTAAGAAGGCAACTCGGTATTATAACACAAGGGCAACTAGAAGGGTTAACTATGCAGGAAATGAAAGATCTATGGCAGGAAGATTTTGATGAAATCTATCAAAACTACGAGCAAGCAGTTAATGATACTCGGGATGAGGTCATTTACTATGAGAAAGAAATTATAGAACCTATTTACCATAGATCAAGTGGTGGAGAAACCAGAAATGCTAAAGAAGTTTATGGGATGGACATCCCCTATCTTCAGCCAGTTAGTAGTGAGGGTGATCCTATCACACAGGAAATCGAGATAAGTAAAATAGAAATAGCAACAAAACTTAGACAAATATATAAAGGCATTATTATAGATGAAAACATCTTAGAACAGCAAATCCAGATTATACGCCGTGATGAAAGTGAATACATAACTCAAATACAAATTGGAAGTAATATGATGACTGGTGAAGAGCTGAAGAAAATACTTGGATTACCTTCTAGTAATTTTGAAATACAGAATGATGAAGATAAATTAATGTTTAAAGTAAAAGGTATTGGACACGGTGTAGGACTTAGTCAAAATGGAGCAAATGAGTTAGCAAAAAACGGATCAAATTATACTCAAATACTCTCACATTATTTTACAGGAACACAGATAAAAAAATATAGTAAATAAAAATAAAATAACTTGAATAAAATGGAAAACCTCGGGCGATAATCTAATTGTCGGAGGTGGAATGTATGAACATAGAAAAATTAAGAACGTTCCTTAAAAGATATGGATTTTATTTAGCAGTAGGAGTTATCAGTGTAGGTGCTATTACAGCAGTATTTCTTATGCCAGGGACAGAGGGTGATGTAGCACAGCAACCTAACCCATATGCTACAAACAAAGAAGCAGATGGGAAGGTAATAGATGGAATAGACAATTCATCTAATGAATATGCTTTTGATCCTAGTATCCTAACAGAAGAGAATACCGAAGAAAATAGCTTAGAACCAGAAACAAATGCCATTACAGAGAGTAATGTAACTGTAGAAGTTGCAGACAATAATGTAGAAGCTATCGTTACAGAAAATGGAGAGGTAGCTGCCAATACATTTAATTCTACAACAGCAGAAACACCACAAGAGCCTTTCTTTGTAGATGGAGATACACTTGTTTGGCCAGTATCAGGAGATATCATTGTGCCTTACAAAGATGAGACTACATCACATTGGGTAAGTGAGAGTTTAGGTCAAACTATGCGTACTCTTGGTATCTGTATTGCAGCTGAAGATGGTGAAAACGTTAAGGCAGCAGCTACAGGTACTGTAGAAAGCATTGTTAGTGATCCTAGCACTATAGATACCTTAGTCAATGTAGGAAATGTAGGAGAAGTTGTTGTTATTAATCATGGCAATGGCTACAAGACATTATATGGTATGCAAAAAGGTATGGCTAACCAAGACTTAATAGGTCAAATTGTAGAAGTTGGCGAGTCAATTGGAGTAGTAGGAGCACCTACAGGACCATTTGTAAGTGAAGGAACTAATGTTTACTTACAATTAACTCACAATGATGAGGTTATCAATCCGGAAGAAATGCTTATTCATAGAGATAATAACCAAAATGCAAGTGTAGAGATGGGACATGCTCCAGATCAAGATTAAATAAGACATCTTGAAATATAATTTATAATATAAGCTTCTTATAGATAAACTTCTATAAGGAGCTTATATTAAGTAAAATAGAATAAAAATCAACCACAAGCCATATAAAAATATAAAAATAGCATCTAAGGCTTGTTCTTACACAAGTTTTCAGAATAAACAGGGACTTCTTAGCATATGTATTAAACAAGAGTTGTGTTAAGGGGGGCCTTTTCTTGAAACCATATATCGAAGAAAGAGCCGTAGAAGCTGCAAAGTTTATTATTAATTCAAATGCTACTGTAAGAGAAACCGCAAAAAAATTTGGTATCAGTAAAAGTACTGTACACAAAGATGTAACGGAGAGATTAGAAAAGATAAATCCTAAATTAGCGATGGAAGCTAGAAAAGTTCTTGAACTGAATAAAGCTGAAAGACACTTAAGAGGTGGATTGGCAACAAAAGAGAAATATTCAAGTGTAATAAAATAGATGAAAAGGGATGTATTTAGGGATGCCTAAATGCATCTTTTTAAGTTGATAAGGATAAATGGAATAAATAATCTATATAAGAAGGTATATAAATATTAGCAAATACCCATACTTAAAAAGAAGTTTAATGTTCGGAGGTAAAGATATGGGTATCAGAACTTTATACAAACCAGAAGTATTTCAAGGAAATATGAACAAGAAGAACTACTTTGAAGGATACTTTTTTAAACTCGTTTCTAAAAATGCGGAGGAAATAATATCTATTATTCCAGGGATTTCTTTAGATGAAGAGGATCCACATGCATTCATACAAGTCCTAAGAAATAGTGATGGAAAAAGCTATTATATAAGATATCCACTAAAGGAATTCTCATATAATAAGAACGTACTCTTCTTACAAATTGGAGAGAATATATTTACACAAAGCTATATAAGATTCAATATAACTGAGGATAACTTAAATATATGTGGAATAGTATGGTTTGATAATTTACAAACTGTGGATAACAAGATACTACGTCCAGGTATAATGGGACCCTTTAGATTTTTCCCTTTTATGGAGTGCTATCATGGCATCGTTTCAATGAATCATAATCTAAAAGGAACCGTTAGCATCAATCATGAGCCTATCAATTTTACAGGTGGAAAAGGCTATATTGAAAAAGACTGGGGAACCAATTTTCCAGAAGCTTACGTATGGATACAAAGTAATAACTTTGTTGACCCAAATTTATCAGTGATGATTTCTATAGCACGCATACCTTTTATGAAAAGGCACTTTAGAGGCTTTTTAGCCTGTATCAGTATAGAAGATAAGACTAGAATATTTACCACTTACACAGGGGCAAAAATCAAGCAGTTCACGGTGAAAGGTGATGAGCTATATATAGAAATTAAGCAAGGAAAAGAACGAATAGAAATAAGCATGAGTAAGAGTCTAGGAAGGGAGCTTGTAGCGCCCCAAAAAGGAGCTATGAAGAGAGCTGTACATGAGAGCCTAGAATCTACTATGGAACTTAAGATTTACTATAAAGAGCGATTAATGACGCATCAATATACAAGTATAGCAGCTATAGAACTATCAGGAGATATAGCGTTGATTACTAAAAGTAAGTAAGTCTAAATTTAAAAGGATTAGACTTACTTACTTAAAAATAAAAGGAGTAGCATACCTACTTCAATCATATAAAATAAACACATAATACAAAGTCATAGAAGCATAAAGATAATAAAAAGAGCAGATACAAGGGGGAGAAGTATGATAGGCCTAAAAAAGCAGCTTGTAAAAAGTTTTATTAATCTGAAGGTTGTAAGTAACAAACCAGGAGAGTTAATTATTCAAAGTAATGCAATGACCAAGATTGATGAAGGATTTAAGATATATGATAAAGAAGGAATAGAGTTAGTTAAATTATTAGATGGGATACAAGATGTTACTGCAGATTATCAGTTAACCAGAATAACAATTAAATATGATATAAGTAAATTAACACCACACAAGGTAATGAAGTGGGTAGAAATCATAATAGATGTCAGTCTCGAGTATTTAGAGGTCATAAAAGAGAAATGGGAGATAGATATGGCATATGTGTTACAAGTATTAAGGGTAGCACTTACTAAACGAATAAAAGAAGTTGGTTAAATACATATTAAAAGACAAGATGAAGCATTATTTAAATAGAAAGGTTTACCTTCTGATAAAATATGATAAAATAGACCTAGTAAAACCGAAAGGAGACTAAGGATGAATACAGTAGGAATTATTGGTGCAATGGAAGAAGAGGTAATCTCTATTAAGAGACAAATGAAAGTAGAGAATACACTCATAATAGCAGGAATGGAATTTTGCGAAGGAATCTTAAAAGAGAAAAAGGTAGTTGTAGTAAGATGCGGCATAGGTAAAGTGAATTCAGCTGTATGTACTCAGATCCTTATTGATAAATTTGATGTAAATTGTATTATTAACACAGGTGTTGCAGGAGGATTATATCCAGACATCAATATAGGAGATATTGTTATCTCAAGTGATACTGTGCAACATGATATAGATAAGTCTTTCTTTGAAGCAGATGCAAAATTAATAGAGTTAGGGAAAGCAGCAGCTGAAAGCTTAATAGGAAATCAAAAAGTTTATATTGGTAGAATTGCTAGTGGAGATCAATTTATATCTAGCATGAGAGTTAAAGAAGATATTTACACGACATTTACAGCTTACTGTGCTGAGATGGAAGGTGCAGCTATTGCTCATACATGTTACCTTAATCAGATACCATTCGTAGTTATTAGATCTATATCTGATAAGGCAGATCAAAGTGCAGAAGTCAACTTTGATGAATTCGTACATTTAGCAGCAAAAAATGCAAGTAAAATGATAGAAGCTATTATCGAAAAAATATAATTAAAAGAGATTATCCACCATACTATATATTGGTGGATAATTTTTTGCCTAAAATAGTCTAACTTATTTGCAAAAATGGTAATTAATGGTTATAATTGTATTAGAGAAATATATAGGGGGATGAATATGATAGGACTATTATTAGCTATTAATATAGTATTGTCTTTTATTATTTTATTAGCAACAAGTATGATTCAGAATCATTTTAAGAGAATAGATAGAAGTATGGAGATATATGCTGATAAAAAAATATATAAGTCTAGATCAGATACACTATTTCTAGATATACTGTTAGAAAAGTATAAGTTAATCGTGGGATATAATAAAAATAGTAATGTAGATATGGCAATGATGATACATAAAGCCTTCTGCGAAGCGTATATAGGGCGATTTAAGTACACAAAAGTACAAAGCATTGCAAATAAGGGGAAAATTGTAATGTGGGGTATGTTGATTATACAGATTGGATTAGAACTGCTAAAAGGGGTAGAAGCTTATTCAAAGATTGGGTTTATACTGATTATAGCAAATAGTTTGTTATGCATGCTTATAACTTTAATAGGCGTTATTAAGGGGATACTAGAAGAGCGAGAAAGGCTTACTATTAAATTAGCTGATTATATAGTAAATACTTATCCAGCAGAGATAGAATGGCAAAGAGAACAAAAAAATCTCAAAGAACTTAAGAGTGAAGTTGAGCACTTAAAAGAAGAATTATATAGCTATAAAACGGTAGAAACTCAAAAGGATATAAAAGGAGTAGAAAAAAGTGCTGGGGTAGAAGAAGTTGAAGATATCCTCCAAGAAAAGGATATTATTCACTTATTGGACAAGATGAATCTTAATATCTAAGGGAAGTATACAAAAGCCTCAAGTTATAGATAGACTAAGACGATAGTTAATCTATAACTTGAGGCTTTTTATATGCTAGGATTGAATAACTGAAAAATTAGGCAGATAAAATACACTATAATGTTTTGTAAAAGAATAGTATACTTGAGCTAGTTTTATGAAAAATAAATAGAATTGTAACAAATATTGGAAATGAATAAAAATTAAGGTATAATGTTAGAGAAAATAATATTGATTTAAGCAAATAGGAGGAAGTAGAAGTGAATAAAATTACATTAGACTATTCAAAGACAGGGATTAAACCTCATGAATTAGAATGTTTTGTACCACAAGTCCAATTAGCTCATCAGATGTTACATGATAAAACAGGTGCAGGAAATGATTTTTTAGGTTGGATTGACCTTCCCGTAGATTATGATAAAGAAGAATTTAGCCGTATTCAGGCAGCATCAGAAAAAATAAAAGCAGATTCAGATATACTTATTGTAATAGGAATAGGTGGTTCTTATCTAGGTGCACGTGCATGTATTGAAGCACTTTCACATACCTTCTATAATTCCCTTTCAAAAGATCAAAGAAAAACTCCAGCAGTTTATTTTGTAGGAAATAATATTTCAGGAACTTACCTTAGAAATCTTTTAGATATTTGTGAAGGTAAAGAAGTAAGTGTAAATGTGATTTCAAAATCAGGGACAACTACAGAACCAGCTATTGCTTTCCGTGTATTCAAAAAATACATGGAAGAAAGATATGGTAAAGAAGAAGCTAAAAATCGCATATTTGCGACTACAGATAAAGCACGTGGGGCACTTCTTACATTGGCAAGAGAAGAAGGCTATGAGACATTTGTTATTTCAGATGATATAGGTGGACGATTCTCTGTACTTACAGCGGTAGGGTTACTTCCAATTGCGGTTGCAGGTATTCCTATTGATGTATTAATGCAAGGGGCAGCAGATGCAAGATTAGAGTATGCAAGTCCAGTACTTGATGAAAATGTATGTTACCAATATGCAGCTCTAAGAAATGCACTTTTAAGAAAGAGCAAAAATGTAGAGATTCTTGTGAATTACGAACCAGCACTTCAGTATTTTGGTGAGTGGTGGAAACAGCTTTATGCAGAGAGTGAAGGAAAAGATCAAAAAGGTATTTTCCCAGCATCACTTAACTTTTCTACAGATTTACATTCTCTTGGTCAATATGTTCAAGATGGGCAAAGATTCCTCTTTGAGACAGTATTAAATGTAGAAACACCAAGATTAGATGTGATATTAGAAGAAGCAGAAGTAGACCTTGATGGACTTAACTACTTAGCAGGAGAAACGATGGACTTCGTTAACAAAAAAGCTTTCGAAGGGACACTTCTTGCTCATGTAGATGGAGGAGTACCAAATATTATCATAAATATCCCGGAACTTGATGCTTACAATATGGGTAAACTTATCTATTTCTTTGAAAAAGCATGTGGGATTAGTGGATACTTATTAGGAGTTAATCCATTTGATCAACCAGGAGTGGAAGAGTACAAGAAAAATATGTTTGCTTTACTTGGAAAAGCAGGGTATGAAGAGTTAAGAGCAGAATTAGTTAATAGAATTAATAATTAGAAATAAAAAAGCTGGCTAGAGAGGATAAAATCCTATCTAGCCAGCTTTTTTATTATATACCGTCTTCATCAATTACAGTTTGTTTAGAACTAGTTTTCATGAAACAAATAAGTGATTCATGACCAGTATTTAAAATATTATCTGCCGTAACATCACCTAAATCATACATTACATTGGTAATTGTATCAATAATCATAGGTAGATTACTACCACTTATGACATCTACGTTGGTACAATCTTTAGAGGCTAAGCAACTTACATTGAAGGGAGAGCCACCAGCAAGGTCAGTAAAAACAATAACCTTTTTAGATGTTGTACTTAACTCTTTAACTAAATCAATTAACTTAGTTTGATAAACTTCAAATTCCTCATTAAAATTAACAAAATAAGTATTTGCAGGTTCACCTATTAATAGAGTAAGAGCACTTTTAAATCCTTCAGCGAATTCGCCATGACCTGTTACAATAATAGAAGTATTCATTTTAGAATATACCTATGAAAGCACCAAGAAGGCCGATTACAATAAGAATTAAAATGTTTACAAGTACAGAAACATTTTTCTTAGTTAAGCTGTAAAGACCAAATGTAAGGCCAAGAGGAAGAAGTTTAGGCATGATAGAATCAATAATAGATTGAACAGTTTTACCGCCGACAACGACAGCTTCGTTAATGTTAACATTTACATAAGAAGCAATAAGAGCTCCGATAATTAATACTCCTAGGATTGTAGCAGCATTAGTAAATTGTTTTGCATGTTTAGTAATTTGACCAATAGCATTAGCACCTACTTCGTAAGACCAATGCATTAACCAGAATCTCAAACCAAAGTGAACAACGTTGAAGATAAGTAAGAAGACGATAGGTCCCATAAAGCTTCCACTAAGTGAAAGGTTTGCACCGATACCAGCGGCGATAGGAACAAGTGTAAACCAGAAGATAGCATCTCCAATACCACCAAGAGGCCCCATAGCAGCAACTCTAATAGAACGAATGGTTTGGATATCAGCTTTCTTTTCTTCTAATGAGAGTACAATACCCATAACAAAAGTAACTAAGAAGGGATGAGTATTAAAGAACTCCATATTATGAGTCATAGATGTAGCTAAATCATCTTTGTTTTTATGTATAGATTTAAGACCAGGAATAATAGAGTAGAGCCATCCACAAGCTTGCATTCTATTGTAGTTGAATGAACCTTGTAAGAACAATGAACGCCATACCATTTGGTTAAGCACTTTTTTACTTAGTTTTTCACCAGCTTTTTGATCAACATATTGATTATATTCCATCGCTCACGTCAACTCCTTTACTTCTATTATTGTTTTCTGTGTGGATTTGGAAGTCATAAACTGCCATTGCTACACCAACAATTGCAACTGCAAGTAGTGGTAAGTTCAGATAAGCTACTAATACGAAACCAATAGCTAAGAAGATCATATGTTTCTTGCTAAGCATAACTTTCATAAGCATTGCAAATCCTAGAGCTGGCATCATTCCACCTGCTGCGCTAAGACCAGTCCATACCCATGCAGGTAATGCTGTAGTGAGTGATTCACCAACTGCTTGACCGAATAGTAATCCAATAAGAACGATTGCAGAGAAGAATAATCCTAAACATGCCATTGTAATATAGTTTAATTTTTCAATAGCAGAAGTATTTCCTTCAGCAGCGTATTTATCTGCTTTTACCATAAGAGGAGAACATACTGTAAAGAGTACTGTAACAGCGTATTGTCCAAGTAATGCAAATGGAATAGCAAGAGGAAGTGCTGAATCTACTGGAATACCAAGGCCAATTCCGAATACAGTAGCCATGATACCACCGATAACAGCGTTTGGAGGTTGAGCACCGCCAACTGGCATTGCGCCAATCATCATAAGTTCATAAGAAGCACCAATAATAAGACCGGTGTTGAAATCCCCTAAAATTAAACCGACAACAGGACCTACAACGATAGGTCTGTATAAAGACTCAAGAAAGTTGAATTGGTCAATGGCAGCTATAAAGGTTACAACAAGGACTAACAGAATTTGTACAAAAGAAAAGTCCATCTAAAAATCACCCCTTAGATTATTCGAATAGTTTACTTACATCTTCAGTTCCTTCACTAGGAACACGTCTAATTTCTAAAGCTACCCCAAGTTCTTGCAATTTTTTGAAGGCTGCAACATCTACAGCATCTACACAGACAGCTTTTGAAACTTGTTTTTTGCCATCAGCCATATGCATATTTCCAATATTAACTTTTTTAATTGGAACGCCCCCTTCAACTAAAGCTAAAACATCACTTGGAGTCTCACAAATGATGGCGATCATTTGCGTAGAACTGGCCTTGTGGATAACATTGATAGTTTTTTCAAGACTAAAATATCTAGTCTGAGCAAAACTAGGTGCACACATATCCATAAGACTTTGCCTAAAGTCATCTTTACAAACATTATCATTAGCAACCAATAATAAGTTTGCCCCCACGCTAGATGCCCACATAGTAGCAACTTGGCCATGGATTAATCTGTTATCAATTCTTGTCAGTACAATATTAGGCATTGATATTAACCCTCCTTTTTTTATGAATTTTAATCTAATATAATTTAAAAAATTATATCCAAGATAAATAATAAAATAAAAATTGTACTACATTATAGTTATGATATACATGAAGTAAATATGAATAGGTAAGAAAATATGAGATAAAATTAGATGTGATTAAATAAGCAAGTTATAAGTATAAGATGATTAGAATAAATACAGAGTTAATTCAAGAAAAGTCAACAAATAAATCACTAGATAAATCTAATACTAGATGAATTATGATTAACTTATATAAATGTGTAAATAATATATAGAAATAATATATAATTAAAGTTAAATAAATACTACCATATAATGTTAAATAAATGCAAGAACTAATGAATGAAAATATTATAAAATTTTGATTATTTTGTGTATTAGCTTGATGTTTATAGCTATGGTATACTTAAAATTATAAAATATATATAAGAAAGAGGATCAAAATGGAGGGTCAAGAAAGAAGAAAAGCAATTATTAAGCTGTTAGAAATGAATGATAAACCACTAAGTGGTATTGTCTTAGGAAAGAATTTTGGAATCAGTAGACAAGTAGTTGTACAGGATATCGCATTATTACGAGCAGAAGGCTACGATATTTTAGCAACAGCAAGAGGATATATACTCAATAAAGATATGGAGCAAATTGAAAGTAGAGTTTTATTAGTTAAGCATACTAGAGAACAATTAGAAGATGAACTCAATAGTATAGTTGATAATGGCGGAAGAGTGAGAAATGTCATTATATCTCATGCTATATATGGTGAGTTAATAGGTGATCTTATGCTAAGAACTAGACGAGATATCAGACAATTTGTTGAAAAAATAAATGCAGAGAGTGCAAGTACACTTATGGAATTAACAGAAGGGGTGCACATGCATACAATAGAAGCTTCTTCTGAAGAAGAATTAGATAGTATTCAAGCAGAACTAGAAGAAAAAGGAATATTGATTAGCGATAAATAAAATCATATTGACTAGTGTCTTGTCATATGTTAGCCTCTAATGAGAATGTTAGCAGGAGGGATAAGATGGATAGTAAAATGAATATGATTAAATGGGGACGAAAAGTAATTGATAGATATTTTATTAAAGGCCTTAGTGGCATGGCGGCAGGATTATTTTCAACGCTTATTATAGGGCTTATATTAAAGCAGATAGGAAGTTTTGCGCCAGAAACAAGTATAGGGATGTTACTTATTCAACTGGGTCAACTAGCCTCAGTATTAACTGGCGTAGGTATTGCTATAGGAACAGCGCATAGTTTGGATGCCCCCAAATTAGTGCTTTATGCAAGTGGGTTAAATGGATTAGTAGGTGCTTATTCATTAAGTTTAATATCAGACAACTTAATAGGAGAGGCAGGAATATTATTATCAGGGCCCGGAGAACCTCTCGGAGCTTTTTTAGCAACTATTATAGGTGTAGAAATAGGGCGTTTGGTATCTGGAAAGACAAGTTTGGATATTTTAATAACCCCAGCAGTAACTATTATAGCGGGAAGCTTTGTCGCAGTTTTATTAGGACCACCTATATCCGTATTTATGGGATCATTAGGCGGGCTGATAGAGAGTGCTACAAGTTTACATCCTTTTATGATGGGAATGATTATATCTGTATTAATGGGGATATTCTTAACTCTGCCTATTAGCTCAGCAGCGATAAGTATTATATTAGGATTATCTGGACTTGCAGCTGGAGCTGCGACTGTAGGCTGTTCAGCTCAAATGATAGGATTTGCTGTGATGAGTTATAAAGAAAATAAAATGAATGGACTATTGGCACAGGGGCTAGGGACATCTATGTTGCAGATTGGTAATATAGTAAGAAATCCAAGAATTTGGATACCGCCTATTTTAGCTAGTGCTATCTTAGGGCCATTAGCTACTAAAGTATTTGCGATGGAAAATGTTGCAGCAGGTGCAGGAATGGGAACTTCAGGACTCGTGGGACAGATTTTAACTTGGCAGACGATGACAGGAAGTAGAGAACCCATGAGTGTACTAATAGCTATCTTATTATTGCATTTTGTATTACCAGCTATTTTAACTCTGATATTTGCATGGATTTTAAAACACATGGGATGGATTAAAGATGGGGATTTGAAATTAGAATTATAAATAAAAGGTGCTAGTATAGATGAAAAATCTATACTAGCACCTTTTATTGTATTTCCATAGACAGTAGCGAATGGCAGAAGAAATGGTATCAGCCATTTTCATAACAACTGATAACCGAGTATTTTGTAAGACTACCATATTCATAAGGCTACTGAAATTCACAACACCTATAATGTGTAGATGTCCGATAGAGGGGAGGTCTTTTTTTACACCAGCACCAGGTCTGATTGAACCTTCTCTAATAGAAATACATCCAACATTTTGCATAGTACCAAGACATGCATCAATAGATAGGATAAGAGCACCAGGATGATTTGCTTCTACATAAGCAGCAGTTTCAACTAGATTTTTGGCATGGACAGGTTGTTCAAGGTTGCCGTAGATTGTCACATTGTTAAAATTAAGGTCTATCAGTTTATATCCGATTAATGGACCTAAGCTATCTCCAGTTGCACGATCAGTGCCAATACAAATAATGACTAGTTCATTATGATATAAAGGGAGATAAGTGTCTAAGTAATGAGAAAAAGAGTTGCAAAATAAGTTGAAGTGACAAGGGTCATTAATATTAATATAGGATGAAGGATCAAGTTCGATTTGTTCTTCAGCATTTGTATGCACTAATTATCACCACTTTCGTATCTATATAGTTTGCCAATTTTATGGATAATTATCTATGGTTAAATATGGAAAAAGTTTGGCGTAATAAAGAAGATGAGTTAACCCTATGAGGAAGCATGTAAAAAAATAGGGATAAAAAATTAGAGTAAAGCGACACAAAAGATTAAATTATTCAATAGTCATGTAGTATGCTAACATATATGTTAAAAAATGGAAGGGGATTACTATGGGAAAAATAATTTATGAGCCAAAGAAACTTAGAGATGAAGTAAAGGTACAACAAGAAACTCATGAAGTAACTGTAAAAAAAGATGAGGAAAAAGAAACGAGATATAATGCATTAATTGATAGTATAGACTCTGTAAGGCCAATAGGCGATACAGATTGTGACTACATTATGTATTTGGAAGATTATGCTTATACCTATATGTATCAATTTGCTACTACAGATTTATCTTATGAGCATGCAGCTATGATTGTAGGAGAATACTATCCAGAAACAAAGGAAAATATTATTTGTGGTATTATGCCAATACCTCAAAACCAATTTAAAAATAGTGATGAGTGGATTAACAAAGAAGCCATAGAAAGTTTATTTGTTGAAAAGGAGAAATATTTCCCGGGAACAGTTACTCTAGGTTGGATGCATATGCAACCAGGTTATGGCACAATGCTTACGATGAAGGAAGTAAAAGTACAAAGAGATTTATTTGATAGAGAAGGCTCTATACTTCTGTTAGTAGATCCCATTAATAAAATTGAGACATTTTATGTTTATGAGGATGATACCTTAAAAGAACAAACAGGTTACTACTTATATTATGACAAAAATCCAAGCATGCAAAAGTATATGTTGGAACATCCGTTTATTCCTATAGAGAAAGAACAACAAGAAGATAATGTAGTTAATCAGTTTAGGGAAATGGGAAGATTAAGAAAAAGAGAGTATCAACAAAAGAAGAAAACAAATGTTGCAGTTTTAGCAGCATGTGTAGGATTAATAGTAGTAGCAGGATTTCTTGCAAAAGAAAGTAGTGATAATAATCCAATAAGTAAGGCGCAAAACCAGTCTGTAGATAAAGCAAAGACTTCAACTAATGAATTAGCTGATTCTTCAGGGCAAGTTAATTTTATTATAGAACCTGTGGACAAGCCTGAAGCTGGGGTGAAAGAGCCTTTAGTATCTGCTGAAGATATTATAGATGCGACAAGTAATAGTGTTGTAGCGGAAAAAGAGAATAAAGTGGATACAGATGAAACAAAAGAAACTAATAATAATAATGAATCAGCGGACAATATTGTAGAAGAAGCAAAGGTAGAAACAAAAGAAGAAGTAGTAACTGAAGAGGTAGCTTCGCAAGAAAGCAATAAAGAAGTTGCTAGTAATGAAATAGGTGAAGTGAAGGAAGAAGACACAGATTATATTACATATAAAGTTCAAAATGGAGATACTCTACGCAAAATAAGCCAAGATCATTATAAGACAGAACTCAGAGCAAAAGATATTATTAAGTTAAATGGTTTAGAAAATGGAGATAATATTTATCCAGGACAAACTTTAAAATTACCAGTTGAATAAAAGAAATGGAGCTACTTAGAGATTAATGTTTTCAAGTTACTGGAAAATAGTATATAATATATATTATTTAGATAAAGGGGGAGAACAATGAAAAAACTAAAATGCCTATTTGTAGCTACAGAGGTAGCTCCATATGCTAAAACCGGGGGACTTGCTGATGTAGCAGGGGCACTACCGAAAGAACTAAGAGATAATGGGGTGGAAGTTAGGGTTGCAATGCCTTATTACAAGAGCATGCAAGATAAATTTAGTGATATAAATAATAACTTCTTAATGAGCTATGATGTTCATTTAAGCTGGAGAAAACAAGGTGTAGGAATCTACTATGATGAGAGTATCGTGCCAACCTATTTCTTTAAGAGTGACTACTATTTTGGAAGAGATAATTTCTATGGGTATCAAGATGATTATGAGAGATTTGCTTTTTTCTCTAAAGCAGTATTAGAGCTTATTAGACATATTGATTTTGTACCAGATATTATTCACTGTAATGATTGGCAAACAGGACCTATTTGTTTATTACTTAAAGATAAGTATAGTTATGACCCACTCTATTCATCTATTAAAACAGTTTTTACAATCCATAATATGAAGTACCAAGGGATATTTGGAAAAGAGGTACTAGATGTATTGGAATTATCAGATGAATATAATACTGTAGAGAAATTAGAGTTTAATGGTGGACTTAGCTATATGAAGGCAGGATTACTCTATGCAGATAAAATTAATACAGTAAGTCCTACCTATGCAGAAGAGATAAAGACATGGCAATATGGATGTGGACTTGATGGACTTCTTAGAGATAAGCTTTCTGATAAACTTATAGGTATTTTAAATGGCATTGATTATGAAACCTATAATCCTATGACGGATAAACATATCTATCAAAATTATGATTTAAATACATTAGAACTCAAAAAAGAAAATAAGCGAAGATTCCAAGAAGAGTATGGATTAGAACAAAAAGATTGCATGATGGTAGGAATTATTTCTAGAATTACAGATCAAAAAGGATTTGATTTAATGAAACATACCATAGAAGGCCAATGGGTAATGGACAAGTTTATGGATTTAGATATTCAATTCGTGCTACTAGGTACGGGTGAATATGAGTATGAAAATATGTTCAGACACTTTAAATATGCCTATGGAGATAGAGCTGGTATATTCCTAACATTTAATGAGTCACTCGCACAAAAAATTTATGCGGCATGTGATGTATTCTTAATGCCATCAGAATTTGAACCTTGTGGACTTGGACAACTTATGGCTATGAGATACGGTACAGTGCCTATTGTTAGAAAAACAGGTGGATTAAAAGATACAGTTATTCATTATAATATAGAAACTAAAGAAGGAACAGGATTTGAGTTCGAAGATTATTCTGGATATTGGTTATATAAGAAAATAGAAGAAGCAGCTTGGTACTATAAGGATAGTCCAGAGGATTTCAGACAAATACAGATAAATGATATGACAACGCCTCATGCTTGGAAGGATTCTGCCTTAGAGTACGAGAACTTGTACACCAATCTAATAAAATAGGACATATCATAAAAGAGCTTGTCATATACTGTAAACATACTAGGGGTATGGGGGTATTTCGATGAGAAAAAGTACTAAGCAAATTCTACAAGTAGCAAGTGTGTATATAGGGACAGTAATAGGAGCAGGATTTGCTTCTGGGCAAGAAATGATACAATTTTTCACATCCTACGGGATGAAGGGAATAGAAGGGCTTATTTTAGCAGGTATACTATACGCAATTATAGGTGCTATTGTTTTAGAAGTTATCTATGAAAAACAGTATAAGAGCTATAATGAGTTACTAAAAGATATTATGGGGAATAAGTTAGGGAAAATAGTAGAAAGTATAGTTAATTTATTCTTATTTGTTTGTTTTAGTGCAATGATAGCAGGAATGGGTGCTATGATTAACCAAGAATTTGGGCTACCCAAACAAGTAGGCTCCATTGTAATGATTATTTTATGTATATTAACTTTTTTAGCAGGGACTAAGGGACTTGTAAACATTAACAGCATACTAGTTCCTATATTATGTATAGGTGGGATAGTATTGGGGGCCTATATTATCTTATTCCAAAATGTAAGTGTTTTTACAAGTCTAGTGCCACAGATGAAGGGAGATTGGATACTTTCGGCTGTTTTATATGTGTGCTACAATACACTAACTGTTATCGTAGTGTTATGTACTGTGCATAATACACTGGGCAATAAAAAAGTAGCTAGGTGGGGCGGTATAATAGGGGGAATAGGACTTGGAGTACTAGGACTTAGTATAGGACTTTCGACATTGATTTACTATAATCAAGTAAGTACATTGGAAATACCTATGCTAGGCATATTACTTGGGTATCCTAAGATGTTAAAATATATGTATATGATTGTATTATTAGCTGCCATGTATACAACAGCTATAGCCAATGGATATGGGGTTATAGCAAATTTATCATGTAGGATAAAGGTTGAAAAAGTTTGGATTATATTAGGTGTAAGTGGACTGGGATTTTTAGGAGCACAATTAGGGTTTTCTAATATTGTTGCAAATGTATTTCCTATATTCGGATATATAGGATGCTTTGAAATTATAATGATAATAGTGTATTATGGATGTATGAGAATAGAATATAGGAGGAAGGGTATTGAGCACAAATAATCATTCATCTACATCTAAAGGTGCAACTATTACATTAGCTATAATAGGTGCTATTATTATAATAGGAATTATTATTTCAAAGGTAAACTTAAGTAGTTCGCAGATTATACAACTTAAAAATGATAAAACAATACTAGAAATGGATCCACTTAAAGGGAAATATGTGGGAGTTAATAAAAATCAAATTATAAAAATAACAAATGATGGCGTTAGTGCGTATAATCTTGATGGACAAGAGATATGGTCAGACACTCTAACATTAGAATCTATTTGGGTGCAACAAAGAGAACCTTATTTTGTGGTGTCAAGTAAGGGAAGTAGGAAATTAGCTATATTTAATGAAAAGGGACAACAAGGAGAAATCACTACACAAGGGCCTATTGCATATTTTTCAATTAATGAAAAAGGTCAACTAGCTGTTATAGAAGAGATGGAAGACGGTCATAAGGTCTCAGCCTATACGAATAGCGGGGAGTTTATAGGTTCACGTATCTCTTATATTTCAAGTGGTATATTTCCTATTACGGCAGAAGTTTCACCAGATAGTAAATTATTATTGATTAGTTATCTTGGGGTAAGGGAAGCAAAGGTTACTTCAAGGATAGAAGCAGTTCTTCTGGAGAAGACTGAAAATGAACAAAGAGACAATGTACTTTATGGTATTGAGGAGCAAGATAATTTAATCTATGAGATAGAATTTATAAATGATGATGAGTGGGTAGCAATAGGTGATAAAAATATAACTATCTATAAGTCAAGTAGTGAAAAGGTAAAGAGTATACCTGGACTTTACGTTACATATACGCCTTATTTGAATAAAAGATCAAGTATGAGTACATATTTACCAATATTAGCCACAGAGACATTAAACGGAAATACATTACATGCGAAAGAATCGCTACATTTATTTAATAAATTAGGAGAAGAGACAAGCGTTATACCATTTGAGTCTCCAATTACCTATTTTTATGCAGATGATAAAGGTGTAATAGTTGGAGAAGGCAAGCAATACAAAGGATATAACAAATTAGGGAATCAATATTTTGAATATCAAGCATCGCAAGATATTAGTAAGCTTATTTATTTAGATAATGAAGCAGTAGCTATTACAAAAGATAAAGTTATGTTATTAAAACCAAAGAGGAACCAGTAAATGTTAGATATTATTATTATAGTTTTTATCGGATTGACAGGATTTATAGCATCAAGAAAAGGATTTATAAAAGCCGCTTATCAATTAAGTTCATTTATATTAGCGTTGGTTATCTCAGTAATGGTGTATCCTATTATGAGTAGTATTCTAAAATTAATGCCTATGTATGAAGGAATTAAAAATTGGAATATAGAAAGAGTTTCTTCCTTAAAGATAATAGGAGGATTACAAGCACAAAGCGATACGATAAGGGAAGCAACAGCATGGTTACCTGATTTTATGTCAGAACAGATAGTTCAAAATAATAATCCAGAGATTTATAACCTAATGCATGTAGAGGGACTAGTAGAGTATATTAGTACCTATATTGCTGATATATGTATTAATGCGATGGTGATAGTGATTGTTTGGATTATAGTAAGGATTATACTGAGTATAATTGTAGGAACATTAGATTTATTTACAAAGTTACCGATTCTGAATTTTACTAATAAAATAGTAGGGTTCGTACTAGGCATAACAAAAGGAACTTGTATCATATGGTTAATCTATTTAGTGATACCATTTTTAATGATTGCCCCACAATTTACAGTGATAGAAAATTTGTTAAATCAGAGCATATTAGGACAGTGGCTCTATAACAACAACTTAATTTTAAATTGTCTCAATCAAACCTTCTTATAAAAGCTACCTACAGAACCTGTAGGTAGCTTTTATGTTGAAATTTGTAAAATTTTCATAAATAAACCTAAGTAAGACAAGCACTCTCTACTAGCCATTCTAATATTATGAAATA
>JAVVPO010000039.1:0-9285 GCA_036655715.1 Cellulosilyticaceae bacterium
AGACTTTTGCTTTGAAGCACATAACTATGCTAATAGATTACCAGATGAATTATTAGAGACAGCACTTCGTTTAAGTTATGAGATTGGGCAATATCTGATGAAATTATAGAATATACAAAAGAGTAGCACCCTAGATGCCATAGTATCTAGGGTGCTACTCTTACAAAGTCAGAAAAAATCATAGTACCTATAGAATTTCGGGGAGTGTAGCTTATGATACGTGATAAAAGCAATAGGAGACTTGAAAAAATGAGCAGTAAGACATATAATAGAAGGAACTATGACTTAGATGCGTGAAATCTAGGGAATAAAAACAGTAGCAAAGAAAAGGACACCTAAAATGAAAGTATTTAAAGAATTTATGGATATATTAGCAGACACAGAATATGAATTAGAAAAAAGCCTAAAAGACTTTAGCGTATACGACTTCTTAGAATTAGAAGACGAAATGGATGAAGCAGCTTTTAAAAATGATAAAGTAATGGCTAAATTAAAAGAATGTGGTGCAGTCTTAGAAATTAAAAAAGATGCAGCAACAGGTGGTACTTTCATTAAACTTGCAAATGGCAAAGAAGGCGTATTTGGAATATAATATCATTACAAAATAGCTGGTTTTAAAAGCTACAATCTTACTAAAGAAAGTGAGGTTGTAGCTTTTTCAAGTCCAGCTACTTGGTTTACAAAGCTAGCCGAACCTGTTAGATTATAAAAAGGTTATGATGAGAAAATATAAATATAAAAAGATTTCTAAGAGGGAATAATCATGGGAAAAACAAATAATTGGTGTTATCATATTACCTGGTATACAAATAATCATCAAATGGTTTTGATTGAGGGAATAGAAAAGCGCATCATAGAACTATTAATGAAGCTATGTGCTGAGAGCAAGATGTATCTCAGTAAGATAGAAGTCACACCTGATTCTGTACAGATGATACTAGAGGCAGAAGAACAGATTAATACGAGCAAGATACTAAGAAATATACAAAAGGCATTATCAAATGTACTTTACAAAGAGTTTCCCAATTTGAAAAGCGTAGGAGCAGAATTATGGGATGAAGACTATTTAATGTCTACCCTTAATGACGAAGTGGCAGAGGGCGATGTAAGAATAGAAAAAATACTAAATGCCCTATGGGCAGTTGAGTATTATGATATAGATGAGAGTATTACCAGTTATATAGATGAAAGTTTTGAAAAGGATATAGATAAGTTTAAGAATTATTTAGAAGGTAGAAAGCTAGGCATCGTTGAGTATGGAGATAGGATGATTTTAGTAGATAAGGAAGCGCTTGTTAAAGAAATCAACTTGAACTGTTTTGAATGTACTAAAATTTATAAATATGGATGTTGCTGTGGCAGTCCCTGTGACATGAGCTCTAAAAATAAGAAGATGTTTGATAAGTATAGTTTGCGTATTGAGAATGAAGTCAAGAATTTAGATGAATCTCAGTATCAAGAGATCGTGGCAAATGGCGGATTTTGGGCCGCGGATGGCTCTCTTAATGAGTGGAATGGTCATTGCGCCTTGTTGATAGAACATGAAGGGGTGAGAAAGTGTATCGCACATAAATACGCACTGGATTACCATATCCCAATCTATGAACTATGTCCGCTGTCTTGTTTAATGTATCCTTTGGAGATTATAGAATTAATAACGAATAAACAAAAGACCATTATTTTGCTAACCTCTGTACTTGATGAAGCGTTTGCAGAGGAGTTTGGTAGATGGGGCAGTTATAAATCACTAGATGTAGACCTCCGATGTATAGATAAAAAGGCTCACAATGAAGTCTTTAAGGAAAAAGATTATAAATCTGTCTATAAAGTAAATGAGAATTTGTTAATCCACGAATTTGGCGACAAGGTTTATAAGGGAATAGCGCAGTTGTTTGATGAAAACACATACTAAAGAGGCGCCCTATGATTAAAAATAGGGCGCTTTTGTGCTGTAAGCCGAAGGAGATTATCTGGAAAATAAGAAGTTAATTGATAAGAGAGAAAATTTTGAAATAATAATTGACGGGTAGAAGTATTGGGATTATGATAAGGCTAAAAGGGCATACAAGGAGGAATCTCAAAATGAAAGCAAAAAAAAGTACATTCTTTATTATGTTAATAGGAATTATAGTGCTTGGCTATATAGCCTTTTTTGGTGTGGGCAGTTTAAAAGGTGCCAATCAAATGAGATATGGGATAGATATAAGAGGGGGAGTAGATGCTGTCTATGAACCACTTAATCTAGATAGAAAACCGACTTCGGAAGAAATGGATTCAGCTAGAGCTGTTATTGAAGCGAGGCTTGATGCCAAGAATATACTAGATAGAGAGATAACAGTAGATGAAGAAAATGGGAGGGTGATTCTTAGATTTCCTTGGAAATCTGATGAGACAGCATTTAATCCAGAGCAAGCTATTGCTGAGATAGGGCAAACGGCGAAACTTACATTTAGAGACTCTCAAAACAATATCCTTGTAGAAGGCAAGCATGTTAAACAAAGTACACCACAAACAGATACAAGCAATAATCAGTATGTGGTCCAATTAAGTTTTGACCAAGAGGGTGCAAAGTTATTTGCGGATGCGACTAAAAGGCTTGTTGGGCAGCCCATTGCTATCTATATGGATGAGGTACTTATTTCTTCTGCAATAGTGAATGAGCCCATAGCAGATGGCAATGCAGTGATCTCTGGAGGATTCACATCAGAGGAAGCAAAGGACTTAGCAGAGACTATTAATGCAGGAGCGCTACCTTTTTCTATGGTGACTAAAAACCATAGCACTATAAGCCCTTCATTAGGAAGTGGCGCTTTAACTGTTATGGTGAAGGCTGGAATTGTAGCTTTTATGCTTATTTGTGTATTTATGATAGGGAAATATAGATTAGTTGGTTTGGTAAGTTGCATTGTACTTGCCATGCAGATGGCTGGCCAGTTACTTGCATTATCGATTCCGCAGTTCACCCTTACCTTGCCAGGGATAGCAGGAATTATACTGTCATTAGGTATGAGTGTAGATACCAACGTTATTATAGGTGAGAGAATAGCTGAAGAACTTCGGAAAGGCAATAGATTAGAAAAGGCTATTAAGGGCGGATATGAACACGCTTTTTCAGCGGTATTTGATGGGAATATGACAAGTGCTATAGTAGCTATTATTTTAATGATTTTTGGTTCAGGTACAATGCTATCTTTTGGATATACATTGCTTACAGGAATTATACTTAACTTTGTAGCAGGTATTTTCTCTTCAAGAGTAATGCTTTTGTCTATTGTACAGTTCAAGAAAATGAAAAAAACTATATTATTTAATAAAGGAAAAGCTTATAAGACGATACCTTTTTATAAGAAAAGATGGATTGCTTTTTGCCTCTCCCTCTGTCTTTTTGGAGTAGGGCTAGTAGGCTGCTTGACAAAGGGTGTACAATTGGACATTCAATTTAAGGGCGGAGCTATATTAAAATATACTTACACAGGGGAGCTAGATACGCAGCAGGTTTCAAGTGTAATAGATCCTATATTAGATAGACCTTCTACTATTCAGATAACAAGGGATTTAGGCAGTGATGAAAAGAAACTAAATGTAACTTTAGCAGGAAATGAAGGACTCTTGCCAGAGGAGCAGGCACAGTTAAATGAAGCGTTAGACAAGAGTTTCAAAGAAGCGGGGATACAACTTTCAGAATCCTATATGGTAGAGCCCTATATTGGGCAGAAATCTTTGATTAACTCAGCTATAGCAATAGCTTTATCCTTTATATTGATTGTCATTTATGTATGGATAAGATTTAAATATATTGGAGGTTTATCAGCAGGGGTTATGGCGTTAGTCGCATTAGTCCATGATGTACTTATTGTATTTTTTACATTTGTTGTATTAGGTATTCCGTTAAATGATACTTTTGTGGCGATTACCCTAACTATTATAGGCTATTCTATTAATGATACCATTATTATTTATGACCGTATAAGAGAAGAATTAGGTCAAAAAAGAAAAGAGCCATTAGAAGATGTTGTTAATACAAGTATAACCCAATCTATTACTCGCTCTATTAATACAAGTATCACCACATTTATTAGTGTGTTTATCATGTATTTGTTTGCTGCTTATTATGGTATTAGGGCTATAGAAGTTTTTGCACTACCTATGATGGTAGGCGTTATAAGTGGTTGCTATTCTACGATATTTATTGCTGGGCAACTTTGGGTTTCTTGGAAAAATCATAAACAGCCAGTGAGAAATTAAAAAAAAAGCTACACGGCAAGCCCGCGTAGCTTTTTATGTATAAAGGGGAACTTAAGAAAATTTGCTATAACCTCATATTACCCGCAGATTAATAACCAGAGCTGAATAAAAAATGAATTTTTTGTTAATGGATATTTCCAACTTCCTACTAATGGACACTTTGTGTTATGTAAAGTATAATTTGATACAGGCATATGGCCTGAAATGGCTCACATAATACAGGAAATGTATTAGGAGGGATAAGATGAAGAAGAAATATATACCCTATATAATAGGCATAGGTATTTTTATTTTACTAACAATAGGTATTTATGTTAATAAACATGCGCAAGGAACAGCTACAAGCTATACTGATTTTATGAGTATGGTAAGTGAAAATCAAATTGAATCAGTAGAGTTAAGTGATACAGCAACTATTAAATTTAAGAAAAATAATGATGAAACAGTTTACATGACAGATAATCCAAGACGTGATAATCTGAAAGAAGAACTTTTAATAAAGGATATAAGTGTAAAGGAAACAAATGGGCAAAGTAGCATCTATTTGATTCAGTATATGTTTAGTGCAGTTATCTTTATAGGCGTATTCTATATTGTCTTTAAAGGTGCTAAAGGGAGAAGCTCCTCAGGTGCTATGGCTCTTAGTGTTAAGCCTATAGAAGCTGAGGAGCTCAAAGTAGACTTTTCTCATATTGCAGGAAATATAGAAGCAAAAGATCAAGTAGAAGATGTGATAGGATTTATTAAAGAACCTGAGAAATATACAAAACTAGGTGCAAGAATGCCGAAGGGTATTATTTTTCATGGCCCACCAGGGACGGGGAAGACACTTATGGCAAAGGCTATTGCCAAAGAAGCGAGTGTACCATTTTTTGCAGTAAGTGGATCAGATTTTGTCCAGCTTTATGTGGGTGTAGGTGCAAGTAGAGTACGAGAAATTTTCATAGAAGCTAGGAAACATGGCAAAGCAGTTATTTTTATTGATGAGATAGATGCGATTGGAAAAAAACGAAGTAGCAATGTAGCTAATAGCAATGACGAGAAAGACCAAACTTTAAATGCACTCTTAACAGAGATGTCAGGCTTTAATCAAGATGAAGGGATTATAGTTATTGCAGCAACGAATAGATTGGATATGCTAGATGATGCCTTGCTAAGACCTGGAAGATTTGATAGACACATTGAGATAGGCTACCCAGATATTAATGCAAGAAAGCAAATTATAAAACTCTATTTAAAAGATAAGCCAGTATCTGAAGATGTCCGTGTGGAAGCCGTTGCTAAGCAAACTGTTTACTTTACAGGCGCAATGCTTGAGAATCTTCTTAATGAAGCAGCCATATTAGCGGCTAAAGAAGAGGCTGAGATTATAAATAATGAGCATGTACAAAAAGCTTTTTATATAGTGATTGCAGGAACAGAGAAAAAAGATAAGAGTTGTATTAGTCATTTAGATAGACAGATTACAGCGTTCCATGAAGCAGGGCATGCTCTGGTAACCAAGTTAGTTGCACCAGAAAATAGTGTGACCAAAGTAACTATTGTACCAAGTACGAAAGGTGCAGGGGGCTTTAGTATGAATATACCAAAGGATAAGATGTATCTTACTAAAAAAGAATTACTTAATCAAATTCGTATTAGTTTAGCAGGCAGAGCGGCAGAAGAGATTATATTTGGAGAAGATAATATTACGACAGGTGCAAGTAATGATATTGAGAAAGCCACTATGAATCTTAGAGACTACATGATGAAGTACGGCATGGATAAAGAAATTGGTCTTATTAACTTAAGTATTTTGATGGAAAGTGATAAGATAAAAGATGAAAAACTACTACGTAGTTATCAATTAAAAATGAATGAAATATATGAAGAAACAAAAGTATTACTTAAAGAGCATAGGATGCTATTAGAACGACTAGCAAAGGCGCTATTAAGTGAAGAAACTTTAGATGAAGAAGAAATAGATGCTTTACTAAGTGCATCAAGTGATAGGTAAATAGTTTGACCAAAAAATAAGAGGCTAATAAGCAGCCTCTTATTTTTTATGTAATGCGATAATGTCATCTTTCCAATATAATCTGACCCTATTAATGGTTTTCACAGGAGTGATCTTACCTTTACTGACTAACTCATCAAGGTATTGCCTAGAACAATTGAGAAGCTCTGTGGCCTCAGCGGTAGTGATAATCTCCGAACGTATAAATTCGATTAGAGTTTCCTTACTTTCAAAAGTGAATTTCATATTTACATACCCCTCTCTGTAACCTATTAACCCAGTAACAGTTAACCCTATCTATATTGTAAGATAAAAAAGTAAATTTGGCAATTGTTTATAAAACATATAAAAATAATGTAGAAATAATCTGAGATAATCTTTCAATCTTTCTTCATAAAAATTGGTTATAATAAGAGAATTAAGTGAAAAATACAAAGAATGTAGTAGTAAAGTAGGTAATAAGTAAAAAGGAAGAAATAAATGATATAATGATAGCAAAGAAGGGATGGTATTAAAATGAACATATTAATTATAGAGGATGAACAAAGAGTAGCAGATATTATAACGAAATATTTAGAAAAAGAGGGGTATACTATTTTTACCTGTTATACAGGAAGATCAGGCCTTGATATTTTTTATAAACATAAGATAGATGTGGTTCTCCTAGACCTTATGCTACCAGATATTCAAGGAGAAGACATTTGTAAAGAGATGAGAAGCATATCAAATGTCTATATCTTTATGATTACTGCAAAAGGAACACTAGATAACAAGGTAGAAGGCTTTGAAATAGGCGCGGATGAATATCTCGTTAAACCTGTGAGTCCAAGAGAACTAGTGGCTAGAGTAAAGGCTTTAGAGATAAGAAGGGAAAGAGAAGAAGATAAACAAACACTTATTTTTGATAGAGGACATATGAAGATTTACTTACAAGAGAGAGTGGTTAAAGTAAATAATGAGATAATGAACTTAACCCCAAATGAGTTTGACTTGTTATATGAACTGGCATCTTCACCTGGTAGAGTCTTTACAAGAGAGCAGCTTATAGAAGCTGTTATGGGCATAGATTTTGATGGGTTCGACCGTACAATTGATGTGCATATTAAAAATTTAAGAAAAAAAATAGAAGAAGATACTAAAAATCCTAAATATATTAAAACGGTAACAGGAATAGGTTATAAATTTGACGGTTGTAGAATATGATTTCTATTAGAAAACAATTGTTTGCAATGCTCTTGTGTGTAGGAACGTTTACAATTATATTAACAGCTTTATTTGTAAATATTACTATACATGTACAATTTAAAGATTATGTAGAGAAGAATATACAAAATACAAGTGCGATGATTGTATGTCTATTAGAAGAGGTTTATGGTAGTGAAGGGAATTGGGATAAAGTAAAAGGGGAGGACCTTTTTACTCAAACTCAAACCGGAAAATTCTCAGTTGCCGTCTTAGATACAGATAAAAAGGTTCTTTGGGGCAAAACAAGAGAAGAACTATTAAAAGAGATAGAGACATTGGGTTATCCAAGTATACAGGGCAGAGCGATAGAGGAATATGAAGATATTATATATACTTTTGAAGATATACCTATAAGAGATGATAATGAGATTGTAGGCTATGCGAGGATTGGATATTTTCCTTCCTTTATATTATCAAGTGATGATATTATGTTTCAAGCTAATATTAACTCAAGTATTATAGGAAGTGGGCTCATTGCCTTAGTATGCTTTATTTTAATTGGTGTTTATATTACGAGATTATTTACTAAACCGATTTATGCTATAGCTAGAACCTCTGTAGACTTAGCACAAGGAAAATATACAGTGAGGTATGAGCGAAAAAGTAGAATTAAAGAATTAGAAAATCTAAGACATAGTATGAACTATTTAGCGCAGACCCTAGAAGAACAAGATTTACTTCGAAAAAAGCTTATATCCGATGTATCTCATGAAATCCGTACACCATTACATATCTTACAAAGTAACCTAGAAGCTATGATAGATGGTATTTATCCTATTGATGAAGATCAAATGGAGATATTACACAAAGAGGTTGTGAGATTTAGTAGCCTTATAAGTAACTTAGATAAATTGAAAAATATAGAAGATGATGTAATGGAGCTTAATATCATGCAAGTAGAGCTAAGTCCTGCACTAAAAGATCTATTTAATACTTTTAAAATCGTTGCAAGGGAAAAGGGTATCAAATATCATCTTGATATAAGAGAATCAGAAGGGGTAATGATTCTAGCAGATACCAATGCGATTAAGCAGATTTTTATGAATATCCTTTCTAATGCATTTAAATTTACAGAATCAGGAAGTATTAGTTTGCGCACTGAAATAAGAGGTAAGGATGTTCAGATTATAGTAGAAGATACAGGGATTGGCATAGCAAAAGAGGATGTGCCTTATATATTTGAAAGAATGTATAGAGGTGATAAGAGCAGAGAAAAATATGAAGGTAGTGGACTTGGTCTTACAATTGTGAAAAAATTAGTAACGATGCATAAGGGGCAGATTGAAGTAGAAAGTGAAGAGGTAAAAGGGAGTAAATTTATAATTAATTTACCTATAGCATCTATAGAAAAAAGTAAGCAGTACAAAGTGCTTACCATTAAAGCATAAAAAAGCATAGGAGATTCCTATGCTTTTTTCACTATTAGACTAGTTGAAAGAGATATTAATAATAGATTAATATAACTTAACTTTATTGACTGATGGATATATATATTTATAAGTTAATAATATGATGGCGGATTCAATAGGAAGCATAGCTAAAGATTTAATAACTTTAGCACCTATAAGTGCCATAAAAGCTTTGTCGTACAAAAGAGTTAGCCATAATGAGTTAAGTAATAGCTGTACGAGAACGATTACTAAACAATTTGCTGTTACAATGCGCCACATATTACAACGTTTACCATGAAGAACTATACCATAAATAATACCTGTAAGGATTGCACTTAAAGTGAATCCAGGGAAATAAGCTCCCCCTACAGGAAAGACAATGGCACCTATAAAATCAGCTATACCAGC
>JAVVPO010000039.1:9385-20793 GCA_036655715.1 Cellulosilyticaceae bacterium
TTTATTTTTCATAACGCACCTCCTAAAATTGTGTGGAAGAACGCTGTTTGTGGCAGCGGAATGCGACATAAGTACCGCAAGCAAACTTGCTTTTCGTCTAGTGGCAACTTCCCGTCCATCTAGCACTTAACGCACTTACATCTACTCTGCCAACTGGTCTAAAGTGATAGTTTTATTATAACAAAGCCTAGAGAAAATACAATAGGAGAATTTGAGCATGAAAAAGGGTGAGTTGACACAAAATATAATAAGGATATATAATTTGAATCATAATTGTATATATAGCTAAAAATATAGATAATACTAAGATTGGTCAGGAGTAACTATGGAAAATTTGGACAAAAAAGATCCTTATTTGATGCTAAGTATTCTCAATATGAAATTAAGAGATGAATGCAAGACATTAGAAGATCTTTGTAAGACATATGATTTAGATATAGGTTATGTAAGTGAGAAGATGAGTCAGATAGACTATATCTATAATAAGGAAGTCAATCAATTTAGATAAGCTAAATCATTAGCTAAGAGAAAGGATTACAGACTATGAATTTAGAAGAAAATATTAAAAAATATGCAGAGTTAGTTGTAGAAGTAGGGGTTAACATTCAAAAAGATCAGTATCTTATGATTACATCACCTATTAGTACAGCTTATTTTGCTAGAGAACTTACTCACTATGCTTATAGGGCAGGAGCAAAAAAAGTATTTGTAGATTATACAGATGAAGAGCTTTCAAAGATAACGTATATGAATGCACCAAAGGAAGCTTTTGATGAGTATCCAGAGTGGATAGCCAAAGGTAAAGAGGAATTGGCATCTAAAAACTGTGCATTTATTAGCATTTCAGCTTCTAATCCTGATTTACTTAAAGAAGTAGAGCCCACCCGTATATCAGCAGCGCAAAAATCAGCAGGAAAAGCTTTAGAACCTTTTAGACGTTATATCCAAAATGGAGATGTATCTTGGTGTGTGGTTTCTGTACCAACACCTGAGTGGAGTCAAAAAGTATTCCCAGATGTAGAAAGCTTGGAAGCTGTAGAGAAGTTATGGGACAAGATATTTATTGCAACACGTATTTATGAAGCAGATCCTGTAGAGGCATGGAGAGAGCATACCGAGAGTCTTGCTGAAATTAGTGAAGAGCTTAATAAGAGAAAGATTAAGAAGCTACACTACAGCGCGCCAGGAACAGATTTAGAGGTAGAGTTACCAGAGGGACATATTTGGGTTGGAGGAGGTGGTTACAACAAAGTAGGCACTTACTATGTAGCTAATATGCCAACAGAAGAAATCTTTACAATGCCTTATAAATATGGTGTAAATGGTAAGTTAGCTTCAACAAAGCCATTAAGTCATGGTGGTAATCTAATTGATAACTTTGTTCTTCATTTTGAAAAAGGTAAAATAGTGGATTTTTCAGCACAGCAAGGTTACGATACACTAAGGCAATTAATAGAAACAGATGAAGGATCACATTACCTAGGGGAAGTAGCTATTGTCCCTTATAATTCACCAGTATCTAATACAAATGTTATTTTCTACAATACACTATTTGATGAAAATGCAGCTTGTCATTTTGCTATAGGAAGTGCCTATTCAGAAAATATTAAAGATGGGACGAAGATGAGCAAAGAGGAGTTAGAAGCAAAAGGTGCCAATACATCTCTAACTCATGTAGACTTTATGGTTGGAAGTCCAGAACTTGATATAGAAGCAACAACAGAAAATGGGGAGATATTTTACGTTTTAAAAAATGGAGAGTGGGCCTTTAGATAAATAAGAATGAAAATAAGGAGAATGGAAAAATGAAGATTTGTATTTTGGATGCTAAAACATTAGGTAGTGATATTGATTTAGCGCCTATTCAGGCATGTGGGGAATTAACGGTTTATTCATTAACAAGTATGGATGAGATAGAAGAGAGAGTAAAAGATGTAGAGGTTATTATCACCAATAAAGTCGTGCTAAATGAAGAGACTTTAAAAGGTGCAAAGAATCTAAAACTTATTGCTTTAACAGCTACAGGATATAATAATGTAGATTTAGAGTATGCATCGTCTAGAGGAATAGGCGTAGCTAATGTGGCAGGATACTCTACAAAAAGTGTAACGCAACATACCTTTGCAATGCTTTTCCAAATACTTGAGCAATTAAGTTTTTATGATCAGTATGTAAAGAGTAAAGCGTATGTGACAAGTGATACCTTTGCTTATATTGAAAAATCTTTCTATGAAATTGCCGGGAAGACCTGGGGAATCATTGGAATGGGCGCTATAGGAAAAGAAGTAGCGAAGATTGCAGAAGCTTTTGGCGCAAAGATTGTGTACTACTCAACTTCTGGGCAAAACAATAGTGTTGCTTATGAAAAACTGGAGTTAGAAATGCTTCTTACATCTTGTGACATAGTATCTATTCATGCACCACTTAATGAAAAGACTCAAAATCTCATAGGATACAAAGAACTAGCTAAAATGAAAAAAAGTGCTATATTACTTAATTTAGGCCGCGGAGGCATTGTAAATGAACTGGATTTAGCCAAAGCATTAAATGAAGATCTTATTAGGGGAGCAGCACTGGATGTCTTAACGAAAGAGCCTATTGATAAAGAAAGTTCTTTATATACAATAGAGGATGCGAGTAAGTGGTTAGTGACCCCGCATATTGCATGGGCCAGTATAGAAGCTAGAACATTATTGGTAAAAGAAGTTGTGGATAATATTGAAGCATTTTATAATGAAGAAGTTAGAAATAGAATAGTATAAAGTGTAAAAATGAATTTTGTTAATAACCGTGTTAAAAACTTTGATACATCATCCTATATTAAATTCCCACAAATTATTAAACAAGTAGAGCTTGAATAATAAAAATAGTAAAATAATAAGTGAAAAGATAGGTAAAATATACTGTATATTTTATCTATCTTTTATTTTTTGTTTATTTAATATTTATATAATTAAAGAGTGGAATTATATAAAATGTTCAAAAAAGTCATTTACAAAAAATGGAATTTATTTTATACTAATAAAGGTTAAGAGAGTTTCAATCAAGGGAGAGAATTAAATGATGAATCATATGGATGAGTATACTATTTTATATCAAGTTAAAAATTATATTACTTCAGAAGGTAATATTAAAACGTTATTAGAAGAAAGTATAGAGATAGAGTCTACGGCGTTTGTAGATAATGTAGAAAATCACTCTGAAAAAATTCGAGAATTAGCACTTAAATGGTTAGAACTTGGGGTCAAAGAAATAAAATATGAGTATCCACCTAGCGTATCTAAGCGCATGGAAAAATATTATGATAATAATAAACAATCTTTGGCTCAGGCACTTACTCCTCATATTAAGAAAGTTATTAATGAGTACAAAGATTATATAAATTAAAAAAAGATCTCTTTAGTCGTCTAAGGAGATCTTATTTTTTATGGACGTTATTTTTGAAGGAGAAATGCCAAAATACTTTTTAAATAATTTGCTAAAATGATAAGCATCTTCATAGCCAACACTTTTAGCAATAGACTTAATCGGTAAATTTTGAGTTTGTAAAAGTTCTTTTGCTTTGTTTAGCCGAATTTGAATAAGATAATTAATAGGGGAGGAGCCAGTTTCTTCTTTGAAGAGTTTGGAAATATAAATAGGGCTAAGGTACATGCTTTTTGAAATATAATCTAAGGAAATATCATTCATATAATACATAGACATATAGTCTATAATAGCTTGAACCGTGGTTTGCTTATCTCTGCAGTCAAAAGTTAGACTATCAAAGGTAGGCGGCGTAGTTTCTGTATCCATTTCTCTATAGAGTAAGATAATAAGTTTCATAACAAGAGATTTTAATAGAAAGGTATGACCCAGTTGACGAAGGCGCTGTTCTTTTTCTACTTCTTTACAACAAGATAAGAATTCTTCTTTATATTTAGTTAAAGTAAGAATTGGAGATTCATCTATATGCTTGATGAAGTTAGGCTGATTCGAACAATCAATAAACAACTTAGAAATACCAATGTGCAATTGTGTGCTAGAACTACTAATCGAGGGGAATTCTTGATGATAGACATTGGGATTGAAAATCATAACATCACCCTCTTTAAGTAAATAAGATTTTCCTTCTATAAGATAAGAGATTTGTCCGGAAGTGACGATCGAAAGCTCTACAAAATCATGACAGTGATAACATGTTTTGTTTTTTGTTTCTTTGCTTGAAATGCAATGAGTGACAAATAAAATATGTGGATTATAATCATCGATAGCAGTATTCGTGGTAAGCATTAGTTTTCTCCTGGAAATAGTTGATTAATTTATTATATACTAGTATAAGAATATACATCAATAGGGTAAGATAATACATTTTTATTTATATTCAAAGAGGTATAATAAGCTTTGATTAAAATAAAAGGAGGCATTATATGGGCACCTGGAAGTGGCTATGGGGATATTTGAAAGTGTATAAGTACAAGTATGGTTTAGGATTAATAGGGGTACTCATTGCATCGGCTATAAGCCTGATAAATCCTATATTAAGTGGGGTAATCGTAGATAGGGTATTAGAAGGAGGAGAGTTTAGCATTTTGATTCCTATTTTAGGAATGATGGTGTTGGTAGTAGTTGTTAAGAGTGTTATTGTTTATACGTATCAGATGAATTTTGAGCATATATCTCAAAATATATTACTTCAGATTAGAGAAAATCTTTATCATAAGTTGTTAGAACTTGATTGTGATTACTATAAGACCACTAAGACTGGTGATATTATGGCGAGAATGACCGGAGATACAGATGCACTTAGGCATTTCATTGCTTGGGTTATATATAATGTGGTTAATAATATAAGTATATTTGTTTTTGCAGTGATTTGTATGAGTTTTATCAGTCTACCACTTACACTTGCGATGGTTATGATTTGCCCTTTTATAGCATTCTTTACCATTAAGATGAGCAGAAGAATTCGTCCTACATTTCATGGGGTAAGAGAAGCTTATTCCACTCTAAATTCAGTGGTACAAGAAAATATCAGTGGGAATCGTATTGTTAAAGCTTTTTCTAAAGAAGATTATGAGATAGAAAAGTTTGAAAAACAAAATCAAAATTATAAAGAAGCTAACTTAGCTTCAGTGTCAATTACTGGGAAGTATCTTCCAATTCTTGAATATTTAGCGAGTTTTTTATCTGTCATTATGATTTTAGTAGGCGGAATTTTAGTCATTCGAAAACAAATGTCATTAGGCGATCTGATGGTGTTTAATGGTATGCTATGGGCGCTTAATAATCCTATGCGTTCGGCGGGTTATCTTATTAATGATTCTCAAAGGTTTATTGCTTCTTCAGTTAAAATTAGAGAGCTACTTGAGACTGAGGCTAAGATTAAAAATAATGAGGATCTAGAAGAGGTAGAGTGTATTAAAGGAAAGATTAAGTTTGAGAATGTATCTTTTAATTATGAAGATGTAGATGCACTCAAAAAAGTATCGTTTGAAGTCCAGGCGGGTCAAACAGTGGGTATTATTGGGCATACAGGAGCTGGGAAATCTACGTTGATTAATTTGATAGGAAGATTTTATGAACCTTTAAGTGGGCGTGTTTTAATAGATAACAAAGATATTAGACAGATAGACTTAACAACACTTAGAGAAAATATAGCTATAGCCATGCAAGATATATTCTTATTCTCAGATACAATAGGTGCCAATATTGCCTATGGTGTACCTCATGTACCTATGTCACAAATAAAAAATATTGCAGCAATAGCTGAAGCTGATGAGTTTATACGGAGTATGCCAGAGGGGTATAATACGGTTATAGGAGAAAGAGGTGTAGGGCTATCCGGTGGGCAAAAGCAAAGAATAGCTCTAGCAAGAGCACTTATTAAAGATCCAGCAATACTTATATT
Organism: Cellulosilyticaceae bacterium; assembly: GCA_036655715.1. Classification (GTDB taxonomy): domain Bacteria; phylum Bacillota; class Clostridia; order Lachnospirales; family Cellulosilyticaceae; genus JAVVPO01. Next base: position 15,276 of record JAVVPO010000039.1, read on the forward strand.
AGATGATACAACTTCGGCAGTAGATATGGAGACTGAGGTGAAGATTCAGAAGGAAGTAAATAAAGAATTAGCTAAGCGTACAACTTTTATCATCGCACACCGTATTTCATCTGTAAAAGCAGCTGATATCATCCTAGTTCTTGAAAAAGGTAGAATTGTAGAAAAAGGCAATCACCAAGAATTAATGGCATTAAAGCGGAGATATTATGAGGTGTATGAGACACAATTCGGGAACTTTGATATAGAAAAGGAGGCGATTTAGTTGGCTAGAAATACATACAACCAAGATGAAGGTCTTGAAAATGGGTTTAATATGTATCACCTTAAAAGACTATTAGGGTATGTAGTGCCTTACAAGAGAACTATTATCACATCTATTATTTTAATGATTATTTCAAGTAGCTTGGGGCTTGTAGGGCCATACCTTATTAAAATAGCTTTAGATGATATGATTCCTAATGAGAATATTAAAGGACTAATTCTTCTGAGTTTAATATTTATGGCTACTCTCATTATGATTAGCATGATTATGAAGCATCGTATTAAAGCAATGGGGATAGCTGGTCAAAATATGCTGATTGATATGAGGCATGATTTGTTTGCTAATTTACAAAGGCTTCCATTTGCGTACTATGACAATAGACCACATGGGAAGATTTTAGTAAGGGTCGTTAATTATATTAACTCTCTAAGTGATATTTTATCTAATGGTTTTGTAAACTTAGTGGCAGATGTCGTGAGTATTTTTTTAACAGTAGGATTTATGCTAGCATTAGATGTAAGGCTTACTTTGGTTGCGCTAATAGGTGTGCCTATTCTTATGGCTATATTGTTTCCTCTTAAGAAAATACAAAGGAGAGCTTATCAAAAACTTAGTGCTAAGCAATCCAATATGAATGCTTATGTGCATGAAAGTATTAGTGGGATTAGAGTCACACAAGCTTTCACAAGGGAAGAAGAAAATATGAAGATTTATAATGATGTGTGTAAGCAATATAGTAAGTCCTGGCTAGATGCTGTTAAAATAAATTTTCTTATTTGGCCGAGTATTGATACCGTATCAAATATATCTGTTGGTCTTATTTATATTTTTGCTGTATTTATTACGGATACACCTGTATCTTTAGGCTTACTAGTAGCTTTCATAGGGTATGTATGGCGGTTTTGGGGGCCTATTAATAATATAGGGAATTTTTATAACAATATTATTAATGCCATGGCCTACCTAGAAAGGATTTTTGAACTAATGGATGAGAGCCCAACAGTCAAAGACTCAGAAGAAGCTGAGATTTTACCACCTATTCAAGGGGAAGTAACTTTTGAAAATGTAAAATTTGCGTATGAAGAAGATAATCCTATATTAAAAGGCATAAGCTTTAAAGCTAGAGCAGGAGAAAGGGTAGCTATAGTTGGGCCGACAGGTTCAGGCAAGACAACTATTATCAATCTAATTAGTAGATTTTATAATATTAATGAAGGAAAAGTATTGATTGATGGCCATGATATAAGCCTTGTAACACTAAAGTCGCTTAGGCAGCAAATGGGTATTATGATGCAAGATTCTTTTATATTCTCAGGAACAATCATGGATAATATTAGATATGGCAAATTAGAAGCGACAGATGAGGAAGTGATAGAAGCGGCAAAAGTAGTTAGAGCACATGAGTTTATCTCTGCATTTGAAGAGGGGTATTATACCGAAGTAAATGAAAGAGGCTCTAGATTATCAGCGGGGCAGAGACAATTAATATCTTTTGCTAGAGCGTTGCTTGCGGATCCCAAAATCCTTATTTTAGATGAAGCCACATCTAGCATTGATAGTCAGACTGAAATACTACTTCAAGAGGGGTTAGAAAAACTCCTTGAAGAGAGAACTTCTTTTATTATTGCACATAGATTATCTACTATTAAGAATTCTGATAAGATTATTTATATAGATAATGGAGAAATAATAGAGAGCGGAAATCATGATGAATTAATAACAAAAGGTGGAAGTTATTATCACTTATATACCTCTCAGTTTAAGATGTTAGATGAAATTGCATAAGTAAAAAGATAAAGCTTATATAAAAAGATGAATTGATTTGAGTACAATTAGTTCATCTTTTTTTGTATGAATCAATATAATAGTTATAAAGCCGTATCTATAAATTCAGATTTTGTAGTATAATATAATATAAAAATTAATACAAATGATAAGGAGAATAAATGTTTACACTAGACAAGGTACAATATGATGATAAAAAATCTTTTTATGAGATGATGTTAAAGCAGCTTAGTTCACTTTTAGAGGGAGAAACAGATAGTATAGCCAATCTATCTAATACTTCAGCTTTACTTAGGGAGCTATTAGACGAAATTAACTGGGTAGGTTTTTATCTACTGAAAGATGATGAACTAGTATTAGGACCTTTCCAAGGGAAGGTAGCATGTGTACGTATTAAAAATGGTAGAGGGGTATGTGGGACCGCTGCTTTGGAAGATAAAACGCAAGTGGTAGTAGACGTACATACTTTTCCAGGGCATATAGCTTGTGATAGTGCTTCAAAATCAGAGATTGTTATACCTATGCATAAAGGGGAGAAGGTTATTGGAGTATTAGATATTGATAGTCCAATAAAGGGAAGATTTGATGAGCTAGATGCCTGTTATTTAGAAAAATTAGTGAAGATTTTAGAAGAGAGCTGTGAGTGGTAAGCGTTATTTAATAAGATACTAGGGAGGTGTGAGGATGAAAATAGGGATAATATCTGATACGCATGGGGTACTAAGGGAAGAGATTATAGAGCTTTTAAGAGATTGTGAAGCAATTATTCATGCAGGAGATATAGGCGATGAGAATATTTTAAAAGAATTAAACTTATTAGCACCTGTATATGCTGTAAAAGGTAATAATGATAAAGAAGATTGGGCTAAGGTATTGCCAGAAAGATTGGTTATTATATTAGAAGACTATAAAATTTTTATTATTCATGATATTAAAGAGTGTAATGGATCAAAGGAATATGATATAGTTATTTCTGGTCATTCTCATAAACTTAAAGTAGCTGAGGAGAGTAAGCAGCTTTCTATCAATCCAGGATCTTGTGGAAAGAAAAGATTTAATTTACCTTTAACACTGGTTAAACTAGACTTAGGAAAAGAAAAGCAGATGAGCATACATTATCTTGCTTAAAATTAAATAACAAAAAGGCTTCCTAGGTAGCTAGGAAGCCTTTTTGACTCTTAGAAATGTTAGTTGACGTTAAGAAGCATATTATCAAATGTAAGTACGTCAGTATTATCATTACCATAATTATCGTAAGTTATACTCACTTTATCACCCGTTTGAGTTAAAGGGACTTCCCTGGAAATGGAGGAAGTAACTACAAAGGCAATTTGAGGAAGTGTATCTAAAGTAAAGTAATAGTACGTATTACCATTTTGAACATCAGCGCTAAAACGAGTGATGGTACCAGTCGTTTCTTTCACATCGGTATTACTACTAATATTAACTGAGTTACCTTGTGAAGAAAGGGCCTCTTTATAACTACGAAGCGCATCTTGCTTAGTATCTCCAAGACCTAGTAAGCTAAAGTCTTCTACAGAAACAAAAGATACCATCTTGATAAGGCCTGCTTTGTCTTTAAGTGACATAACATAAGTTGGATTACCAAAAATGTTATACATAACAGGGAAAGTTGCAGTATAACCTTTTTCTTGAACTTTTCCTTCAGCTGAGCGCATAGCTGCTATTTCGGTTGCACCAGGTTGTTTGTAGAGCCTAGATTCTTTAGTTCGAGTATCTACAAGCATAAAGCCGATAGTAGATTCATCAGCACCAGAGGAAGTCATACCTGTGTACCAGTAAGATTTACCATCTTCGCCATAAACTAAAGAAGTACCAGGAGTAGGCACTAAAACACCTTCTTCTGCAATACGTGAGTTAAGGAAACCATTCACATAGAGTCCCCAATCAGAAAGTTGATTTTCTACAAAACTAACAGGTTGAATACGGTCAATCCATGATGGAGCTTCTTCTATAGAATAACTCTGAACTTCTCCTGTAGAAGCATTGACTGTAGCAATACCTATAGCATCAGCTCCGGAAAAACCAACCTTATGATCATATAAACTAACTACCCAGTGAGGAATGCCTGCATCGTCGATTTCAAATGTGAAATCTGTTAAGCCTACATTGACAAAACCACGGGTATAAAGATGTCTAGCTAAATCTTGATGAAGATAGGCATCAGGCTGATAAACGATTTTAACAGGCTCTTCTCCAATGGCTTGAACAAAGAATACATCTTGAGGGTTAGTTGCAGAAACTTTAATATAGCCTGTTGTTCCCTCTAAATTAGTTACCCACTTAATGAGGTCACGATGAACAAGTGGGGCAACCCAATAAAGCTGGCCATCCACACTTTGGATATGAAATTCACCTAGCTTAGAAATACTTCCAAGTCCAGGAACTTCACCAATCTTTTTGTCTCCGAGACGCATAGCTGTTTCTTTATCAACAAGTCTAATATCATCTAGGCTAACTGGATTAATATCAGAAGTGAAGTCACTTTCTACTACAGGTCCAATAAGATTTCTGTAGGCATCTGCATGTAAAATAGGAGCAGATACTATAAAAGGAACTACAGTTACAAAAACACCAAGAATAGCAGCAATGACAAAATTAAACTTTGCTATTTTGGGAATAGATAAAAGATCGTTTTTATCTACACATAGAGCACCTGCTATAAGGAAGAAACCAATAAGTACAACATAAAAAGAAGTAAAGTCTGGTCTTAAAACGGGTAGCTCAACATAAGCAAATAGAATGACACCTAAAATAGCTATGAAATAAGCAAAAATACTTTTTTTCATTATATTCTCCTTTTTATTATAAATAAGATTTGACAAAAGGATAAGCTGATTTGTTTTTCAGATTATCCTCTTAAGTCTAATGAATTATTATAATATAAATATGTAAAAAAAGTATATAGAAAATAAAAAAGAAAAGAGGTTATCTAGGTGTAATGAACATTTGAGTCCAGTAATTTCCAGTTGAGTAGTAACCAACACCGATATGAGTTAGATTACCGTCTAAAATATTTTTACGATGTCCAGGACTATTCATCCAACCGTCAACAACAGCGTTTGGCGTTTGGTAGCCGGCAGCAATATTTTCGGCAGCGCTAGAATAATTGATACCTGATTTTTTAAGCATATCAAAAGGAGAGCCATAAGTTGGACTAGTATGGTCGAAGTAGTTATTAACACTCATATCTCTAGATTTTTCACGCGCAACAGTTCTTACACGTTCGTCCATTTGAAGAGGCTTAAGGCCTGCTTTTTGACGTTCCTTATTTACAAGAGTGAGGACTTCGTTTTCGTATTGTGTACGAGTATCTACAGGTGATTCGTCTGGAATGGCTGGTGGAGATGGTATTTCTGGAAGTGTTGGCTTATTGGGTAAAGAAGGGAGATTTGGCCAACTAGGTATGTTGTTATTATCATCAGAAGGTAAATCTGAATCAGTGTTGTT
>JAVVPO010000040.1:0-20763 GCA_036655715.1 Cellulosilyticaceae bacterium
TCCCCCTACGCAAAGAAAGCCCCCTATCAAAAGATAGAGGACTCACCCACACTCATTTTATTCGTAAATAACAGCTTGAATTTCTGGATCATCAATGTTTGTTGCATCAAACCATTTGAATCCTGTGTCGATGAACTCTGGATTTTCTTCACCTTTGTATGCTTTGTAAGCCGCTTCAACAGCTTTGTACCCAATACCAACTGGATCTTGAGTAATAGAACCTGCTGCAACACCAGCTCTAATTGCATCCATCATGATTTTACCTGAGTCAAATCCTACAATAGTAATTTGACCAACTTTGTTAAGCTCTTTAACACCATTGATAACACCTGCTGCTGATCCTTCATTTGCTCCGTAGATACCTTTTACATCTGGATTAGCAGTCATAATAGCTTTTGCTGCTTCTGTTGATTTTGCATGATCTCCATCACCATATTGTGGCTCTAATACTTGTATGTTTGGATAGTCGCTCTTCATTGTATCCATGAATCCATCACGACGGTCTTTTGCTGATTGGCTTGTTTGTCCATGTACAACTAAACCAACTTTACCTTCTCCACCAATTAACTCTGCCATTTTGTGTGCTGCTGCTGCTGCTGCTGCATAATTATCAGTTGCACAAGTTGTTTTAACGATTGGACTATCTACCCCTGAGTCAAATCCTATAACTGGAATACCTGCTTTGTCTGCTTGTTCTAAGTATGGAGTAGCTGCTTTTGAGTCAAGTGCTGCTAAACAAAGTGCTTGTGGCTTTTTAGCTAATGCTGCTTGAACCATTTCAAGTTGTTTATCAACTTGGTCTTCTGTTTCTGGACCTTCAAAAGTTATTTTTACACCGAACTCTTCTGCTGCTTGCTCAGCTCCCATTTTAACTGCTTGCCAGAATTGATGTTGGAATCCTTTTGATACAACTGGGATTAAGATTTCTGTTGGAGCCTCTGTTTTTGCTTCCTCTTTTTTCTCTTCTGCTGCTGGAGCTTCTTCTTTTTTCTCCTCCGCTGCTGGTGCTGCTGTATTCTCTGCTGGTTTACTTGATGAACATCCTGTGAACACACTCATAGCCATTGCAAAACTTAAACCTGCTACTAATAATTTTTTCATCTTCATATCGTTTCCTCCCTCAATATAAAAAACCAATTTATTCTTATTCTCCTCTTAGAGAAATTAGAATCACCATTTTTATTCTTATTCCTCCTCTAGAGAAATTAGAATGACTAAATTTAAAAATTAGTTCTTCTTCCTTTTACGCATAATATCAAGCAGTACAGAAAGGATTAATACACATCCAATGATAACTGTTTGCCATTGCTGTGGCACAGCCATAACTTTAAGACCATTTGTAAGTGTACTCATAATGAATGCACCAATAACTGTTCCAAGGATAGTTCCCTCTCCACCACTAAGTGATGTACCACCAATAACAACAGCTGCAATTGCATCAAGCTCATACCCTTGACCAAGTGCTGGTTGAGCAGATCCAAGACGAGATGCCATAATAATACCTGCAACTCCTGTAAATGCTCCACTTAAAGTATAGATAGCTGTTTTCCAAAGTTTAACATTAACCCCTGATAATCTTGTTGCTTCTTCATTACTACCAATAGCAAAGTTATATCTTCCAAGTTTAGTCTTATTAAGAACAACTGCTGCAATAATAATCATTAAGATAAATACCCATACTGCATTTGGTATATTTACACCAGGAATAATATTTCCAAGTGCGATATCTCTAAATACAAATTGAGTTGGAGCATCTAATGCTTTATCTGGGAAGTACACTGGGGCTGCCCCAGAGATAACAAGAGATAATCCTTTAGTTACCATCATCATACCAAGTGTTGCAATGAATGGTGGTAAGTTTAATCTAGAAATAAGAGTCCCTGTAACGAATCCACATAATGCACCTGCTAAAACAGCTACGATACATCCTACCCAAAGAGGCATTCCTAAATTACTAATTGTTACCGCTGCCATTACTGATGCAAATGTCATTACAGTTCCAAGAGAAAGGTCGATCCCTCCTGTAATAATAACAAAGGTAACACCTAATGCTAAGATACCATTTACACATGTTGCTAACACAATAGAGATAATGTTATCAAAAGTAAAGAAGAACTCTGATGCTATTGAAAAGAATATAAAGAGTATAATAAGTGCTGCAAAAGCTAAAACCTTTTGTGCTGCTGCACTATTAAAGAAATCACCTATTTTATTTGGGGTTTTGGCATTTCCTGTCCCCACATTTAAATTAGCCATATTATTTTTTCCTCCCTGTTGGTTAGTCTTATCTATCTGTTGCACACTTCATGATTGCTTCTTGAGTGGCTTGTTCAATGCCTATTTCTCCAGTTATTCTACCTTCACACATAACCATAATACGGTCACTAAGTCTTAATACCTCTGGAAGTTCTGAAGAAATCATAATAATTGATTTACCTTCCTCTGCTAACTCAGAGAGTAAATTATAGATTTCACTCTTTGCCCCTATATCAATTCCCCTTGTTGGTTCATCAAATATAAGTACATCACAGTCTCTAAGGAGCCATTTTGCAATAACTACTTTCTGCTGATTACCACCTGATAGATTCTTTATTTTTTGTTTGGAACTCGGTGTTTTGATGCCTAACTTTTGAATATACTTATCGGATATATCTGTGATTGTTTTAAAATTAGTAAATCCTACTTTTGTAAAATTATCTACAGAAGCTAATGATATATTATCTTCTACTGATTCACTTACTGTAAGCCCATAGCGTTTTCTATCTTCTGATAGATATCCAATCCCATTTTCTACAGCATCTTTAGGTTGTCTAATCTTTACTTCTTTTCCTTTGATGAAAATTTGTCCACTATCAAACTTATCTGCTCCAAATATAGCTCTTGCAACTTCTGTTCTACCAGCACCCATTAAACCAGCAAACCCGAGTATCTCACCTTTGTGTAGTTTGAAGTTTACATTTTTAATGCTCTTACCTCTATTTAACCCCTTAACCTCTAAAATAACTTCGCCTTTAGAGTTCTTACTACTTCCTCTTGGCTCTTGGTAAATCGTACGACCTACCATCATACTAATGATTTCATCTAATGTCACCGTTTTTGTTTCTACTGTGTTAACATAGCATCCATCACGCATGATTGTAATTCTATTAGTAATCTTTTTTAATTCTTCCATCCTATGAGATATGTAAACAATAGCAACACCTTTGCTCTGTAAATCTTTGATAATCTTGAAGAGTTCTGCGATTTCAGAATCTGTTAGTGCTGCTGTAGGTTCATCCATAATTAGTATTGATGAATCAAACGATAATGCTTTTGCTATTTCTATCATTTGTTGCTTAGCAACAGTTAACGTTCCTACTTTCACTTTTGGATCAAGGTCTAAGTTCATTCTATCAAAAAGCTCTTTTGCCTTTTTATTTGCTGTTGCATCATCAACAAATACTTTTCCACTTCCTACAAACTCTCTTCCTATAAAGATATTTTGAGCTGCTGTTAAGTGTGGCATAAGATTTAATTCTTGATGTATAATACTAATTCCTAATCCTTGTGCAGCCTTTGTATTGGGAACCTCTATTTCCTTTCCCTTATAGATGATTGTTCCTGCATCTTTTGTATATACTCCTGTGAGTATTTTCATAAGAGTTGATTTCCCCGCGCCATTTTCTCCCACAAGAGCGTGAACTTCTCCAGGGCGTAATTCCAATTTACAATTATCTAAAGCGCGAACCCCCGGAAATGATTTATCTATTCCCTCCATTACAAGTAATCTATCATCCAAAATATTCACCTCCATTGTTTAAATAAGCTATCAGCTTTTATCTAATTGTATCCTATATTTAATAATTACATAATAAACTATTTTCTAATTATTGTATAAATTTTTACTATTTGTTTTTAAATTTTATGCTTTTCACTATTATTTCTGTTAATTTTGCATTAAAAATAGAGAAACTAAGTTTTAAGTCACCTAGTTCCTCTATTTTTAATCTTTATATTGTATCTACCTTGTAAAAACTATATAAGCCTCACTTGAAAGCTCTTCATTAAACAAATAACCTTCTTCACTAAACCTCTTCACACCTTCTATAGTATCCACCCTATTCTCTACTATATATTTCACAAATCTTCCTCTAGCCCTCTTGGCATAGGTTCCAACAATTTTATACTCTCCCTCTCTTAGTTCCTTAAATACCATTGTCATCACTTTGAATGTTTCATTAACCTTTTTCAAATCAACTGCCTTACTATATTCATCAGATGCTACATTAAGCAATATCTTATCTCCAGTAGTTATCTCTAACTGCTTGATCATATACTGAGTTAATTTATCTCTCCAATAACTATATAAATCTTTTCCTCTAGGATTTGCAAATTTGCTTCCCATCTCTAATCTATACTCTTTCACACTGTCTAAAGGGGTTAGTACCCCATATAAGCCAGATAAAATCCTTAGATGGTCTTGTGCAAACATCAGACTATCTCGTGAGAACTTATCCGCTTCTAAGCTTTTGAAAGCTTCCCCATAGAAGTACAGCATAGCAGGGTGCGCTTTAAATATATCTTCTTTAAAATATTTATACCTTTTGTAGTTTACTTCAGCAATACTTTCAGACACCTTCATAAACTTTCCTAAGTCTTCCGCCGTATATCCCATTAGTAATTCTATTAATACCTCAGTCTCTTTGGGAAACTTTAAATCATTAAGTTCGAAGGCTACTCCTTCTTCTATTTCTCTAAATGTCTTAGTTGGAGACATGATTGTAATCATGCAATCACCTATCTTTCTACTCTTCTTTTAAAATATATTTAAATATATTTTAACATATCCCTTTACAAATAGTAAGAGTTATATAATAATAGTTATTATAAATATACACTTACGGAGGATGAAACCATGGAAAATACTATTTTAATAGAGGGTACTAAAGCCCCAGATTTTACACTAATGGGCTCTGATCAACAAGAACACAAATTAAGTGATTACCTTGGTAAGAAAGTTATTCTATATTTCTATCCTAGAGATAATACACCTGGCTGTTCAACACAAGCCCAAGATTTCAAAGAATTCTCAGCTAAGTTCAATGACCAAAACACTGTTATTATTGGTGTCAGCCGTGACTCACTTGCTTCTCACGATAAATTCATTGCCAAGTACGAACTACCTTTCCTACTTCTTTCTGATAAGGAAGAAGTGGTATGTAACCTTTACAACGTACTAAAAGAAAAAGTAGTTTGCGGCAAAACAGGTATCGGTATTGAAAGAAGTACTTTCATCATTGATGAGCAAGGAATCCTTTCTCAAATTCATCGTAAAGTAAAAGTAGCTGGTCACGTCCAAAGCCTTGTTTGTAACTTATAATCAATTCATTGAATTTTATATAGTTCAATTGTATTTCCTCTTTAATATAAGAAACAGGTGAGCTACAATGACCCATCCGTCATTGCAGCTCACCTGTTTCATTTATTGCACACCTTACTCTCTCATACTTTCTAAATCCTATCCACGCTAACATCCCTGCCACAAAAAGTCCTATCCCACCCAAATAAAAGGTTAAACTAGGTGAGAACCTCTCATAAACCATACCACCTATCAGACATTCATTGAAGCATAGACATATTTTATCTTCTAGATATTGGCTTAGATAATCTCTTAGACACTCACCGTTTAATATATGTAATGTTTCCATTTAGTTCACCCTCCTATTAACTCTTTTAATTTTTTTTGCCTAGCTTCGTGGATATAAATTTGTTCCCCATTCTTCCTTCAAACTTATCTTATTACAATATATAATAACTTATCCATTTCATCAACCTTAGTCCCCTTACACAGTACATTTAAGTACCGTAAGTTGCCTTATCTATCTTAAAAATCGGCATCAAGGAATCGGGGGACACCTAAAAAAAATCACCCTAGACCTATTAGGCCCAAGGTGATTCTCATATTTTAATTAGGATTAGTCTGTAAGTCTCTTGAACATGTTAAGACGCTTTCTAGCATCTTCTTCTGCTCTTACAAAGAGTGTTTCACTCTCTTCTGGGAATTGTTTTGCAAGTGATGAGTATCTTACTTGATCCATGATGAACTCTCTAAAGCTTGCTGTTGGCTCTTTTGAGTCTAATGTGAATGGATTTTTCCCTTCATCTTCAAGTAATGGGTTGTATCTGTATAAATGCCAGTATCCAGCTTTTACAGCTTCATCCATGTTTGAGATTGAACATCCCATTCCTTTTTTAAGACCGTGGCTGATACATGGTGCGTATGCAATGATGATTGATGGACCATCATAGTTTTCAGCTTCGATTAATGCTTTGATAAGTTGGTTCTTATCTGCTCCCATAGCAACTTGTGCTACGTATACGTTTCCGTATTGCATCATCATTGTACCAAGGTTTTTCTTGCCTGATCGCTTACCTGATGCAGCGAATTTCGCAATAGCTGCTACTGGTGTTGATTTAGATGATTGACCACCTGTGTTAGAGTAGATTTCTGTATCGAATACAAGTACATTTACATTTTCACCTGATGCAAGTACATGGTCAAGACCACCGTAACCGATGTCATATGCCCATCCGTCGCCACCTAAGATCCATTGTGAACGTTTTACTAAGTAATCTTGTCTTTCTTCTACTTCTTTAAGTACAGCTTTTGCATCTTCATCTGTAATAGTATTATTTGCTAATACTTCTTCTACAGCTGCAGTTGCTACTTTTGAACCTAAGCTATCTTCTTTGGTAGCTAACCAGTTCTCAAATGCTGCTTTGTACTCTGCTGGAATATCCATAGATACTAACTTCTCCATACAATCAGAAAGTTTATTTCTCATATGTTTTACAGCTAAGAACATACCATATCCGTATTCTGCATTATCTTCAAATAATGAGTTAGCCCATGATGGACCTTTACCTTCGTGGTTTGTTGTGTATGGTGTAGATGGCGCTGAACCACCCCAGATTGATGAACATCCTGTTGCGTTAGCAATCATCATACGATCACCGAATAATTGTGTTACAAGTTTGATATATGGTGTTTCTCCACATCCAGCACAAGCTCCTGAGAACTCGATAAGTGGTGTTTTGAATTGACTATCTTTAACTGTTTTACCTTCTGTAAGGTCACCTTTGTATGAAACTTCTTTCACTGCGTAATCCCAGTTAGCTACTTCAGCTTCTACTTGAGTTGCAAGTGGTTCCATTACTAAAGCTTTTCCTTTAGCAGGACAGATATCTACACAGTTGCTACATCCTGTACAGTCAAGTGGACTGATTTGCATTCTGTACTCAAGACCTGCGAACGCTTTACCAATAGCCTTTTTACTTCCAAAGCTTTCTGGTGCATTAGCTTTTTCTTCTTCTGTTACAAGAATTGGTCTGATACATGCATGTGGACATACATAAGCACATTGGTTACATTGGATACATTTGTCTACATCCCACTCTGGAATATCTACTGCAATACCACGTTTTTCGTATGCTGCTGTACCTGCTGGGAATGTACCATCTTCTCTGCCATTGAATGCACTTACTGGTAAGTTATCCCCTTCTAGGGCATTGATTGGATTAACTACATTTCTGATGAATTCTGGCTCATCGTTTTGAGCTGATCCGCCGCAAGTACATGTGCCGCAACCACATCCTGATTCAGTCACACCCCAAGCTGCTGGTACTTCTACTTTTACTAGCGCTGTCATGCCTTGCTCTACTGCTTGGTAGTTCATGTTGACAACTTTATCACCTTTTTTACCATAAGCTTTTTTGATAGAAGCTTTAAGGTAATCTGTTGCTTCTTCAACACTAATAATATTAGCTAATTTGAAGAATGCTGATTGCATGATCATGTTGATACGTGTACCAAGTCCGATTTCTTTTGCAATTTGTGTAGCGTTTACTGTGTAGAAGTTGATTTCGTTATCAGCAATGAATTTCTTCATTTTTGCTGGTAATCTATCTGATAATTCTTCTGTCATCCACTCTGTATTAAGTACGAATGTACCACCTTTTTGAAGACCTTTAACGATGTCGTATTGTTCTACGAAAGCTTGTTTATGACATGCAATATAGTCAGCTTGCTCTACAAGATATGTGCTGCGGATTGGTGAATCTCCAAATCTTAAGTGTGACATTGTGATACCACCAGATTTTTTAGAGTCATAAGCAAAGTATGCTTGTACATATTTGTTTGTATGCTGACCAATGATTTTGATTGCTTGTTTGTTGGCACCTACTGTACCATCTGATCCAAGTCCCCAGAATTTACATCTGATTGTCCCTGGAGAAGCAATTTTAACTTCTTCATGAACTTCTAAAGATGTATGCGTTACATCATCTACAATACCTACTGTAAATTGATCTCTTGGATTTTCACTTGTAAGGTTGTCAAAGATTGCTTTGATATAAGTTGGTGTTACATCTTTTGATCCAAGACCATAGCGTCCACCAATGATTGTTGGTGTTCTATCTCCACCGTAGAATGCCCCGCGTACGTCTAAGTATAATGGTTCTCCAAGTGCACCTGGCTCTTTTGTTCTATCCATTACACAGATTTTTGTAGCTGTAGTTGGTACAGCGTCTAGGAAGTGTTTTACTGAGAATGGTCTAAATAAATGCACTTTTACCATTCCGAATTTGCCACCGTTAGCATTTAAGTAATCGATTGTTTCTTCAATTGCTTCTGTTACAGATCCCATAGCGATAACTACTTCTGTTGCATCTGGTGCACCATAGTAATTAAATAAGCCATGTTTTCTACCTGTTAACTCTGCCATTTGGTTCATGTAATCTTCTACTATACCTACAATGTTGTTGTAGTATTTGTTAGAAGCTTCTCTTGTTTGGAAGTAGATATCTGGATTTTGAGCTGTCCCTCTTGTTACTGGGTGATTTGGTGATAAAGCTCTTGCTCTAAATTCAGCTAGTGCTTCTTGATCTATTAATTTTGCGTAATCTTCATTTTCTAAGACTTCAACTTTTTGAATTTCGTGTGATGTTCTAAATCCATCGAAGAAATGTACGAATGGAAGTCTTCCTTTGATCGCTGCTAAGTGAGCAACTGGTGCGATATCTGCAACTTCTTGAACAGAACCTGATGCAAGCATAACGCATCCTGTTTGTCTAGCTGCCATAACATCTTGGTGATCACCAAAGATTGAAAGAGCTTGCGCTGCAAGAGCACGTGCACTTACATGGAATACCCCTGGTAATAATTCTCCAGCTACTTTGTACATATTTGGGATCATAAGTAATAACCCTTGTGATGCTGTAAAAGTTGTTGTTAACGCTCCAGCTTGTAATGAACCGTGGAATGTTCCTGCAGCCCCTGCTTCTGATTGCATTTCTACAACACTTACTGCTTGTCCAAAAATGTTTTTCTTTCCTTGTGCTGACCATTCGTCTACCACTTCTGCCATGTTTGAAGATGGTGTAATTGGGTAAATAGCTGCTACATCTGTGTAAGCATATGCAACGTGTGCTGCCGCTGTATTTCCATCTATAGTCATATTAATCTTTGCCATATGTAATTACCTCCTCGTATATATACGCTTAATGTATTGAATACTTTCATCTAATCATTATAATCCAAACTCATAATTTAGTAATAATAATTATCATTACTCTATAACCTTTATTATAATACTTTTTTAGAATTTATCCATACTTTTTTTTAGACAATCTAAATTATAGCTACTCAAAATCCTACAGTATGTGATTTAGTCACTAAATCAAGCCAACTCTTGTCATTATTTCTTCGCCCTTATTTAATATTGTCCTCCTCATGTTAATCTAAATTTTACCAGTTATTTAATATATTTTAAATACCTTTTTGTATTATTACAAAAATTTCAGTTACTTTGTACAAAAAAATATTAAAAATGTGCCTTACCAAAATGATTTTTTGTATATTCTATATCTTCTGAATACTATATACTTAAAAATAATTTTTCAATACTTCATTTCTCTAATATTTCAGTTTTTTACGCACTACAGCTACTCTTATTTTTAGTTGTTTTCTTATCTTTTTCCCCTTATTCTTTCTATAATTAATGCACCTCATCATCGTTAATTAATTATTTATCATTTATCTTGGTATTTTACTACTCTATAATAGGATAAAGTAATTTTTGATTTTCTGTTAGATACAATACATCTGGAGTAATAAGTTTATACCCTGTATCAATATGATCATCTATTTTTTTATTTGCAAAAAGATCTATTGCCGTCTTTACACCTATATATCCCATATTAAATGGCTTTTGAACAATAATAGCATTTACTACGCCTTTTTCTAATCCTTCTACAATAACGGTTGAACTATCAAATCCAACAACTTTAACCTTACCTGCAAGCCCCAGTTCTTCTACCGCCAGGCACACACCTTCTGTCGTATACTGATTTCCACTTACAATCCCTTTCAAATCAGGATATCTAGTTAATAATTCTTTTGCCTCTTCATATGCACTCTCTGTCGTTCCTTCTGTATAAACAGTAGGCAGTTTGCTTATTCCTGGATGCCTATCTATTTCCAAGTCATAGCCTTCTTCTCTTTCTTTAGCAGTACTTGTTTCTTGAACAAAGTTAAGCATAATGACTTCTCCTTGTCCGCCAATCAATCTCGCTAGGTGTCTTGTTAAAACACTTGATGCTTCCACATTGTTCGTGGCAACAATACGGTCTTGTCCTTCTACCGCCGAGTCCACACTTACCACAGTGATGCCTTCTTCCCTAGCCCTTTCCACTAACCCTTTTAGTTTATTACTATCTGTAGCAGCTAGTAATATAACATCTACACCTTCTTCTATTTTTCCTTCTAGTATGTTCATCTGCACAGCTATATCCTTTTCCTCAAGAGGACCCGTATACTCAAGTTCTATATTTTCTTCTCTAGCCGCTAACTCCGCTCCCATTCTAACAGTATCCCAAAATACATATTCCGACTGCGTTGACTTAGAAATAAATACAATCTTATCAGGTTTCTTATTTCCTTTACTTACCCAATAAAGCACCCCAACAATACCAATAATAACTCCTATTATAGCTAGTATTTTTAGTACCTCACCTAATTTTTTCATCTAAATCACCTACCTCTATAGCTGGTATCGTGACATCTACCTTTGTCCACTCTCCATATTCACTCTCATACGTTAAGCCATACTCACTACCAAAGTATATTTGTATCCGCTCATGAACATTTTTAATAGCTACTCCTCCCTTTGTAATAGACGTAGAAGCTGGCGCTGTAAGGATAGTCTTGATTTTTTCTTCTGTCATTCCCTTGCCATTATCACATACTGATAGTATTACGTTATTTTTCTGCCTATAACCTGTAATCTCAATATGCCCACCATGTTCTAGGTCTTTTATCCCGTGGTATAATGCATTTTCCACTAAGGGTTGTAAGATAATTTTCACCACTCTATAGTCTAATATATCAGGATCTATATCTATTTCGAATGATAATTTATTATCATACCTTATCTTTTGGATGCGTAAATAATGTTTAACATGCTCTATTTCTTCAAATATCGTTACAACTTCTTTCCCTTTACTTAAGCTTAATCTAAAGTATTTAGCTAATGCCGCTGTCATATTAACAACCTTCTCATGCTCTTGCCGCTCACCCAACCAAATAATTGTATCTAGCGAATTATAAAGGAAATGCGGATTAATCTGAGATTGTAAGACTTTTAGCTCACTTTTTCGGAGTTTCTGTTGATTATCTTCCACTTGGCTAATTAAAACTTTTATCTTGTGAATCATATCTCTAAAAGATACGGCTAGACTCTGTATCTCTTCTGTATCACTACTCATATCAATCTCTACATCTAAATTTCCACCTTGAACTTCATACATATTATCTTCTAAATTCATAATTGGCTTTGCAATTTGCCTTGCCATTCTCCTAGAAACTAAAAAAGTAATCCCTAGACAAAGACCTGTTAAAATAAATAGAGGTGTAATGATTTCATCTTTTGATACCAGTAGTTCCCCAATATAAGAAACACCTACTACAGCCCACCCTACATCTTCTAATGTATGTACCGTAACAAGTCTTTTGTCATCTAACTCCTCCAAAAAGCTTCCCTCTTCTTGCGAATTGACTCTTCTTATATCTTCTTGAAGTATGCCCGAATAAATCAATTGCTGCTTTGGATGATAAATGATTTCTTCTTGTTTACTAACTATATAAACATAGCCTTGGTCTCCTAACTGAATTTCATTACACATATCCATTAGCTTTTTGTAGCTCATATCAACTAAGACAACACCTAATACATCACCCTCATGCATGACTGCTGCACTTACAGAGAATACCCACTTATCACTATTTTTTATATAGTTTTGTGTATGGGAAGAAGATATAACAGGTGTCCCTCTTGCAGCTACGGCCTGCTTATACCAATCCATTTGTGACACATCTATATAAGTTTTCATACCATTAGAAGGACCATCTGTCAGTATCAATCCATTTTCTCCAAATATATTGATGGATACAATATCATTGATCGTATTTCCCCTATTACGCATCTCCTCTAGAAAGTAACTATTCCTAACCGCTGGTTGATTAATTGTTTCTTGAAGTTGCTCTATTAAACCTATCTCTTGACTCGATATCATCCATATAATTTCTTTCATATGATTGATATAAGACTCCACATTTCGCCCTAATTGTTTAACAATCTCATAGGCATAAATATGTGCATCCTTTTCTACTATATCTGACATCTTATAAATAAAAAAGCTGTCAAAGACCACTACAATCAAGATAATCAAGCTAAAGAAATAGGTAATAAGCTTACTTTGAAGCCTATACCCTCTTACCCTTTTCATCGTTTATTCCTTTTCCTATATTCTGACGGACTCGTCTGTAGCTGTTTCTTAAATGTCGTACTAAAATAATGTGAGTCTGCATATCCCACAGCTTCTGAAATCTCATACGTCTTAAGTGGTGTATATTTAAGAAGTTGACAAGCTTTCTCCATCCTATATTCTGTTACATACTGTACAAAAGTAACCCCTATTTCCTTTTTAAAGATATTACTAAAGTGGCTAGGGCTTATATGTACACAATCACAAACCATCTTCATCGATAAATCTGGCACATTATAATTTTCCTCTATAAATGCGATGATATTCTTAATATGTATTTTGTTAGGTCTAGATTGGCTATTGATATAGTTATGACACTTTTCATATAATGCATTTAGCCAGCTTTGTATATCTGATAGTGTCTTAAATTTCTTTAACTCTTCTATTATATCGATTCCATCAGGAAAAATTTCTGTAATAGTCGGGTCTATCTCTATAAATTTCTTAAGTATAGACGAAGCTATATTACTGCAAATTTCCCCAATATCTTCTATATTCATCTTACTCTTTCTTAACTCTATACAGATGCTACTAATTACCTTTTCAAATTCATCCTCTTGACTTATGCTATGAATAACTTGATTCTCCCACTCCATCCATTTGATGAAATTCACTTTCTTATATTGGTATGGTTTGATATTATCGATTATCCGGTTCGTCCCTTGAAAGAATCTACTTAGTAATGCATGATAAGCCTCATCATAAGAATGATTAATATGATTAATTTCACTGACTAGACTTCCTACCCCTATAGTAACTGTTATATCTAATAATTCTGTTATAGCCTGTTTTATGTAGTTAAGTGTACTTTGATAACTTTGGCTCGTATCTTTATCACTATCCATAAAATAAAGTACCGCATTTAGCTCGTCTACTTCAAAAACTATTCCCCAATTTTTATTAATTAATATTTCACTCACTATATTTTGGATAGCAAAATGTGTAAGTTCTTTTTGATCTTCTTTTTGATTACATTCCAACTGTTTATCTGCATCTATCAAAAATATGCTATAGTACTTTTTATTATAGGGAATATTAGCTTTAATACATTTTTTTATAATAAGATTTTCTTCAATTTCTGTGAACATCAGCTCTTCTAGTAATTTCTGTTGCATCAAAGGAATAGATTGTTCTATCTTATTTAGTACATCTACTTCTTTTTTAGTTTGCTCTCTTTCTTTATCTAATTTCCCAACAACCTGCTCTAGTAGTGTAATCATCTCCACCTTCGTAACAGGTTTTAATATATAATCTTCTACTCCCATTCTGAGAGCTTGTCTTGCATAATCAAATTCATCATATCCACTAATCAATATAATCTTCGTATCTGGATACGTCTTCTTCACGATATTGGCAAGATCTAGACCATTCAGCTTGGGCATATTAATATCCAATAATACAATATCTGGTCTTTCTTCTTGTATAAGTAATAATCCCTTTTCCCCATCTTCTGCCGTGCCTATTAAATCAAGTCCTATCTTCCCCCAAGGGATAAGCTCACCCATTCCTTCTCTAACTACAGCCTCATCATCTATAAGTGCAATTTTATATGTCATTCCACCCATACCTTTCTGTACTTGATTAGTCCACTTACTACACACCTCTACTCATTAACCTAAATAACTCTATTTATTATGTAATTATTATACATTAATTAATTTTTTTAGTCAAAATTATTCTTATTCTCTGAATCTATATTCTGAATTCACATACACTTCCTAATTATTATCCGATTTATAGCTCTTTTCTCCAATTAAAAAAGAGCTATTGCACAACTCATAAACACAATCCAGCCTGTATTTACGAGTCATTTTGCAACAGCTCCTTCATTTTATTCTACTACTACACCTTTTTTAAGAATGATATTTGCATAAAGCGCACTTTCACTTGTCGCTACGATAGCATAAGCTTCCTTTGCTCTATTATAGAACTCAAAACGCTCAATAAATTCAATATTAGCCTCTTTGCCATCATGCTTTCTAATCACTTCTTTATAATCATCCCAAATAGTCGGCACCACAGTATCCCCTGGCACTACCCCCATCAGACCTACTGAATGCTCCGCATAGGTATCTAATGGGAAAAATGGTAAAATAGCTTCCATAAGCTGCGTTACCGTATGCCCATCACATCTTACTAATCGCTGTGCATTAGCTGCGGCTGGGAAATTCCCATCTGCAAATACAATTTCATCCCCATGACCCATTTCCATCATAATCTTCATAAGCTCTGGCGGTATAATCACCGGTATTCCTTTTAACATCCGCAGTCACCTCATTTATTATATATATTTCTGATTTTCCCTAAGTATTTCAGGCATATTCCTTAGCCTCTATCTACCCACTAAATCCTTTTCTACTACCTAAATCACTTACTTCTTAGCACTTCTTGTAAAGTGCCCCAAAATTCTTACAAGCACGGTAGTCTGCACCCTCAAGGTCATTTGTACCAAATGCTCCCCAAGTTTTTGGACGGAAGATTTTCTCCTCTGGTACGTTGTGCATAGCTACTGGAATTCTAAGCATAGATGCAAGAGTGATTAAATCTGCTCCCACATGACCATAGCTGATTGCTCCATGGTTAGCTGCCCATGTATTCATAACGCTATATACATCCTTGAATGCGCCTTCACCTGTTAAGTTTGGTGCAAACCAAGTTGTTGGCCATGTTTGGTCTGTACGCTTGTTAAGTATTTCATGTGTTTCTGCTGGAAGGTCTACTGTGTATCCCTCTGCGATTTGAAGAATTGGTCCAAGCCCTTTTACTAAAGCAATACGGCTCATAGTAACAGGCATTCCTCCTTTTGTTAAGAAGCATGAAGAGTATCCGCCCCCTCTGAAGTATTCTCCATTCGCAGCTGGCCAGTTGGTTGCATCAAGACAAGCTTTTGCTTCTTCTTCTGTGATATCCCAGTATTGTTTCATAGTTGGGTTACCCTCTGCATCTGACTGTTGACCTGTTCCATCAAGTGTTGTAGATCCTGAGTTGATAAGGTGAATGATACCATTTGCTGCTTTTCCTTCTAATTCATGCCCAGTTACACGTTTGACAGCATCTGGACTCCAATATGTACGTACATCTGAGAAGATTTGTGATGTACCAGTAAGTAGGTGACCAAATAACATAGCCACACCATTAAGTGCATCATTTTCTGTTGCTACTACAAATGACTCTCTAATACCATTCCAGTCAAATGAAGAGTTAAGCATAGCTTCTGTGAAGTCTCCATTAGGGAAGTGATCTGTCCATTGTCTTTGTCCTTGGAATCCTGACGCAATAGCATTGTGCCCCTCTGCTTCTTCTGCAAATCCAAGCTCTGCAAGACGTGGGTTACCCACCATAAGGTCACGGCAAATAAGTGTCATCTTAACAACAAATTCCCATTCCCATTCTTTTCTTGCACCATCTTTTAAAAGATGTGGTTTATTAAGGTCTGCGCCTTCTTTACAGTTTTCTTTTACCCATTTAAGTGCTTTTTCAAATTCAGCTTTATCATAGATCTCTTCGTTAACACGACGAGTAATCTCTGTCATATCTACATATTCATTTCTCATACCTAAGTAATCACTAAAGAAGTTAGGATCTACTACAGAACCTGCGATACCCATTGATACACTACCAATTGAAAGGTATGATTTTTCTTTCATTGTTGCTGCTGCAATACCTGCTCTAGCAAAAGCTAAAAGTTTTTCTCTTACATCTTCTGGCATAGTCTTGTCATCGCCATCTTGAACGTCTTTTCCATAGATTGTGAATACTGGAAGACCTACTTGGTCATGACCTGCTGCTGCTGCTGCTAAGAATACAGCACCTGGTCTTTCTGTTCCATTGAATCCCCAAATAGCTTTGATTCTATGTTGATTTTGGTCAATTGTTTCTGTACCATAACACCAGCAAGGAGTTACTGTGATAGATACACCAACATTTTCTTTTTGGAATTTTGATTCACATCTAGCTGCTTCTGCAACGCCACCGATTGTGCTATCTGCAATAACACATTCTACTTTTTCTCCACTTGGATGTCTTAAGGTACTTTCAATAAGTTCTGCCACCATTTGTGCCATTCCCATTGTTTGCTCCTCTAAAGACTCACGTACACCTTTTCTTCTACCATCTATAGTTGGTCTAATCCCTATTTTAGGTAACTCTCCATTCAAACGAAACTTGTTTTCCATATCATTTCCTCCTCTAAGGTATTTTTTGTATGATTACGTTATTATTTAACTTTTTATACTTAAACTATAGTGTAATTATAACAACTAATTTCTTTTTAGATGGAGGAAATAAATTTCTAAAAGGTGGACTATCCTGAACTATTTGTTTTTATTTCATTTTAATTATTTCCAAATCTTTTTCTAAACTCAGAAGGTGTGTAATCCGTTATTTTTTTAAATAATCTACTAAAGTATTTGGGGTCTTCTATTCCTATTCTTGTTGAAACTTCATTAATAGATTCCGCACTAAAACAAAGTAATTTTTTTGCTGCTTCTATTCTTATATGTGCTACATAGTTCATGGGACTGACCCCTAGTCTCTTATGAAATAATCTTGAAATATAAGAAGGACTTACATAAAATATCTTAGCCAGTCTATCTACTGTAATCTCTTCTGAATAATTGTACCCTATGTAATTGATGGCTTGAGTCACAATATCTTTTTTGCCCTCAAGCTCACTTAGATATAACTTTATATTAATAAGCATAGCCTTGATATAGGTGGCAATTAACTCTTCTTCTCTACATCCTATTTTCTTACCACTCAGCTCTATAATCTCACGAAGGAGCCAGTAGAGCTTACCTCCTGTATCTTTAATTTTAAAAGGCTCTGTCAGTTCTATACTGCTTTTCACATCGAACTGGATATACATACACTTTTGCGTATGATTCATATCAATATACTCTTGGTGAATATGGTGAGGTGGATACACCACCATATCGCACCAAGTAGGATAGAGTATCTTATCTGACATATTAATATAAGCCTTTGCATCTATAAGATAGATCATTTCGATAAGATTATGACTATGCCTACTTAAATTCCACCGATGCCCTTCTTCAACCATCTCACTATACTCAAATTTAATACTGTTATAATCTATATGCTTCATAAATTCTATGATATTAGATGCTTCCCCACTTCTTTTGTCTTCCATTTTGTCCCCCCTATGTCAGCTGTATTACTTTTTCATATAATAAACAAACTTACCCTCCCTAATTTCTAATCCTGAATATCTAAAGTACAATGCATTACCTTCTTTTTTATCAAACTTAATACCATCATACGCAGGTTCATAACCATGAAGTGCAAACTCCTTCTCCCCCGCACTAAGTGATATAACTTGATAAATCTCAACGCTCTGCTTGTTATCTAAATTTAGTAAGGTAAGCAATCCTTTTTTATCTTCTCTTACTAGTAAGAAATTATCTCCCACTGCTTCTATCTCATAGTTTCCAACACCTACTAGTTTTTGCAAATCATATTCCTTAATAAGTTTTCCTGTATGGTCATCATAGATATACGCTTTTTGCCCATCTGTTAAGGCTACCTTATTGTCAAGGTAAGCTATATCCTTAGTCACTCTATCTTTATAACTAGCTGTCACTTTGCCTAGAACCTGCTCACCCTTCATATAGAATACCGTTCTATCAAAATGAATACTTAGCTCACCATACTTATTATCTACTATCACAATCTCATGGCCGCTATCTGCCTTATAATAGGAAGTATAAATAACACCTGGATGCTTTGCTTTAATTTCTCCGATAACTTGTTTCGCACCATTTTGATGATAAATAAGCTGATTAGTTTTAGCATCTACTGTGTAGGTTTGACTTTCCTCTATATTAATAGTCTTTTGCTTATTGTCCCACTCTACTTTTTTATCAAACGCTTCTGAGACAAATCTAATAGGCACGTAAGTCACCCCCTCAATCATTTGAACAGGTATATCTAATGTCACATTCTTACCATTCACCTGTGCTATCTTTTGATTAATCGTAAGATTAATATGAGTCTCTTCATTGGCTATTTGCACTTTATGATTCTTACTATTCCATGTCACTTTGTATCCAAATTGCTCAGATAGTTCTCTAAGGGGTAGAAGAACTCTTTCATCCTTAGTAATAGGTTCACTAGATAAACTTAGTATCGCTCCATTATAATGAATTGCAATAGTGTTACTTGCCAAACACGGTATACCACTTAGTCCAATGAATCCTGTTAACAGCAATGCCTTTACTAATTTTTTCATGGCCAGTTCTCCTCTAATTCTATGATACTCATAATATATTTTAAGACTGCTTACTATTTTTTTCTTATATTATACAACAGATGTGTGTCTTGTGACTTATCTTAAATTTTATATTGTTAAATATTTACTGACATTTCAGTTTGTATACTCAAAAAATCCCCATTGATATGAGTCTTTGAAGGACTTATATTGATGGGGGTATAAATGAGTATTTGGGGGTTGTGTTGGGTTGTGAGTAGGTTCGCGGGAGTGATGGTGTATCTTCCAGTTTCTAACTCTTGACGTAATCTCTTTTTGTATTTAATTTGCTAATGTAACCTATTAGTATTCTTTAATCTCTTTTCACAGGCTGTGGAACGATTAACTATTGGGTTTGTTAAAGGAAGGGGTAATGTGGTAGGCCGGATGGCACTGCGGGCGGGCTACCTCTTCCGCTTTTACTCAGTCAGACTAAGAGGGCGTAAGCTCGGTGTACACAAGAACGCTCGAAACTCGGCATCTGCCTCAAACAGTCTCGCTAAGAGCCTTGTGCCCACCTTCGCTAACGCCCTCTAAGTCCTCCTTCAATAAAAGCGTCCGAGGCAGCCCGCCCACAGCACCACCCTAGGTTGCACATCACTTGAATTTATATGGGGAGTTAACCTAGAAAAGAAAGAGTAAAATAAAAATAGGAGTAGTAAGATTACCCAGAGTGAAGAGGGTGAATTTACTGCTCCTATTTTTAAATAAGTGACGTGATTTTTCTAAAGTGAATAACTATTTTACTTGATGAGCCCATTTGTTTTAATCTCACCTAATGCTCATAATCCTTATATTAATTAGAATTTTATAGAGATAACTTTTTCCACTTTCTTATCTTTGTTCTAAATGTGCCAAATGGTGCAACTGTATTAATATGAATAAATTTATAAACTTCCCACACTGCCGACTTAGTAGCTTCATCTGCCCATTTTCTTTGATGAGGTTTAAATAATTCATCTTCCGTCATATTTTCAATCATTTTAAGAATTTCCTTTACATTCTTATCGAGAATATTCCTCAGTTCAGATAATGATAAATGAGCATACTCATCTGTAAACCATTGATAAAGCTCACCTAGCTGATTCCATTTGAATTTATCAGAAGGTGTTTTTACTTCAAGACCTGATTTATAATCATGTTCCCACTTTAAGACTAAAGTTGTCCAACCAACTTGATATGCAAGATTTTCAGCAGGAGTTCTATCTACCTCATCGCATCTTTGATCTTTTAACTCTTCGGGAATACTCTGAAATTCTGAAATATATTTTCCATACGTTTTATTAATCTCACTACTTAACTCTTCTTTACTTGCATAAGTACTCATGATGAATTCCTCCTTTTCAACTTTAATTTATCACAATAAATATGACATCGTTAGGTCATATTTATTGTGATAATTTTCACTCAACAACTATCTAATTGCTTATACTTATCCTCTATCCATTTTAAAACTTAGTTCTGCGTAAGCGTAGCCTAAAAGGGAGAGGGATATGTCCGTAAGCTTCATCTCGAGTATTTGCCAAAAAATCTTAGCTAGCTTTTCCTAACTGTTCTTAGGCATACTGTCTGAGGCGGGTTTTGCCGAGTTTATGCCGTTAGTTAGGAAAAGGTGGCTTAGATTTTTGGCAAAT
>JAVVPO010000041.1:0-20477 GCA_036655715.1 Cellulosilyticaceae bacterium
TTTATGTGAAGCTAACAACTAAAGCACAAATAAATGCTATAGATCAAGAGGCAATACAAGACTATAAAATACCAAGTATACTGCTTATGGAACATGCAGCCTATAGTGTCTTTCGGTATATTGATAAACAATATGAAACAAGGCAATCGATTACGATTCTATGTGGTCCAGGCAATAACGGTGGAGATGGATTAGCCTTGGCAAGGCAACTTGTGATAGGTGCAAAACATAAGGTGAAAGTTATTTTACTTGCTATACCGCAGAAACTTTCCTTAGATGGACAAACTTATTATGAGATGTGCAAGCAAATGAATGTGAATATAAAAGAAGGCTATGCCTTTTTGAAAATACAAAGAGCATTAGAAGGGGCAGATATCATTGTAGATGCTTTGTTTGGCACAGGGCTTACAAGACCTATAACGGGTCAGTACTATAACGTCATAGAATGGATTAATAGCCAAGATAAAACGGTGATAAGCATAGATATGCCATCAGGAATCAGTGCAGATACAGGGCAGGTATTAGGCATAGCTATAAAGGCAAGTGTAACTATCAGTTTTGCACTACCCAAACTAGGGCTTTATTTATATCCAGGAATAGATTATGTAGGGAAAATAATGATAAAAGATATAGGTGTGCCTAAAACTATTCTAGAAAACTGTCCATCCCGTATATTTGCTATGGATGAAATTTATGCAAAAGCCTATTTACCTAGGAGATATACAAGAAGCAATAAAGGTACCTATGGTAAGGTGCTTATTATAGGTGGTCAGAGCGGGATGTCAGGAGCCGTGACTCTTGCGGGGGAAAGTTGTATGAGGTCTGGAGCGGGTACGGTGACCATAGCCGTACCTAAAAGTATAAGTGATATACTAGAGATAAACCTAACAGAATCCATGACTATTACGTTACCCGATGATGAAGGGCAGTTGAGCGTGGAAGCTGTACCTATACTTAGAAAGCTTATAGAAAAATATGATGTCTTGGCAGTGGGGCCTGGGATAGGAAGAAGTAAGGCTATTGAAGAAATCTTAAAGGTAGTGCTAGAATCTAATAAGCCTTGTGTCATTGATGCAGATGGGTTATATGCTCTAAAAAATCATTTGGAGTTTTTGAAAACAAGAACATCACCTGTTGTACTTACGCCTCATCCTGGAGAGCTGGCGTATTT
This sequence comes from Cellulosilyticaceae bacterium, assembly GCA_036655715.1. Lineage (GTDB taxonomy): Bacteria > Bacillota > Clostridia > Lachnospirales > Cellulosilyticaceae > JAVVPO01. The sequence goes on from JAVVPO010000041.1 coordinate 1,172, forward strand.
AATGGATAAGAGTATATCAGATATTTTAGAAAATCCTCTTAGGATAAGTGAAGAGTTTATTAAGCAATATCCAGTGACACTAGTCCTTAAGTTAGAAAGGACGATTATAAAGGATGCTGAGAAAACTTTTATTAATACGACAGGGAATAATGGACTTGCAAAAGGTGGAAGTGGAGATGTACTAACGGGTATCATAACTGCCTTAATGGGACAAAATGTCCCTCCAAATGAAGCTGCTAGACTAGGTGTGTATATTCATGGAAAAGCAGCAGACAAAATGATTGAAGAAAAAAGTAGATATAGTCTGTTACCGCATGATATAAACAATGGGATAGGAAAAATATTTAGAGAAATTGAGGATTAGCAATAAATATTTCTCATATATTGCGATAGATGAGAGTATATTATTTATAGATGAGAGTTTAAGCGCTTACTTGATTATAAGAGGGAATGTAGAAATATATGTCAAATACAATCTAAAAGATAGCTGGAAGAGAAATAAATGCATAAAAGTGCTATAATAGAAGATACAATTCATAGATAAATTAAGGGTTTTACCCTGAGGAGGTTAATAATGATATCTCTTAGGCCACGTGTAATCGCTGAAGTAAATACTGAGGCAATCAGACATAATTATAGAGAAATAAGAAAAATTGTACCAAAAGATACAGATATTATGGCTATTATAAAAGCAGATGGCTATGGTCATGGAGCTATAGAAGTAGCTAATATTTTACAAAAAGAAGGTGCTAATCGATTTGCAGTAGCTATTGCTAAAGAAGGTGAGGAATTAAGAGAATCAGGTATTACTTCACCTATATTAATATTAGGTTACACGCCAGCAGCGGATATAGAAGTGCTGATTAAGAATGACTTAACTCAGACTGTCTTTTCTTACGAAATGGCGAAATATATATCTTATGAAGCATCTAAACTTGAAAAAATGGTTAATATTCATATTAAAGTAGATACAGGCATGGGCAGAATTGGCTTTTTATCTCAGCCTCAAAGTGTGGAAGAAATTAAAAAAATAGCAGAGCTTCCGAATATCAATATGGAAGGTATTTTTACACATTTCTCAACTTCAGACGAAGAAGACACGACCTACACAAACGATCAATGGAGTATATTTTTAGGGTTTTTACATGAACTTAGTGAAGTAGGCATAGAAATACCTCTCATTCATGCTGCTAATAGTGCAGCGACCTTGGTACATGATTATACACATTTAAATGTTATAAGACCAGGGATTATTCTTTACGGTTATTATCCATCTAAGTATCTAAATGGAAAAAGAATTAAGTTATTACCCGCTATGACGCTTAAAACACAAGTTGTACACGTCAAAGAATTGCCAGAAGGACATTTTATTGGATACAGTAGAAAATATCAAACAACACATACAACTAAAATTGCAACCATTCCGATTGGGTATGCAGATGGTTACTCTAGAAGACTTTCAAATAAGGGGAGAGTCCTGATTAGAGGGAAATATGCACCAGTAGTAGGAAACATTTGTATGGACCAATTTATGGTAGATGTATCAGATATATCAGATGTAAGTATAGGTGATGAAGTGGTCGTATTTGGCACACAAGGTGAAAATAGCATTCCGGTAGAAGAACTAGCAGAGCTAATGGATACTATTAATTACGAAGTGATGTGTATGATAGGAAAAAGAGTACCGCGTATTTACATATAAGGTATAAAAAGAGTATAAAGTGATAAAGATAACAGTGACTAACGTGTAACTGAATACAGGTTTAGTAGGGAGTGGTTTGCATGGCTAATACAAAGAATAGTTTCAAAGCAAACGACAAAACTTCTGATATAAGATACGATAATAAAGAAAACCTCATGATTATGAAAAAAGGATACCAAGAGATGGCTGATATTAATTTATCTCTAGCAAAATTATGTTTTGAAGTGGAAAGAGAGGTCGAATCTTATTACGATTGCGTAGTGGAGAGTGAGTAAAGTGCAAGTAAAACGAGGAGATATATTTTATGCAGATTTAAGTCCGGTAATTGGGTCGGAGCAAGGCGGTGTTAGGCCTGTGCTTGTCGTACAAAATGATATAGGCAACAAGTTTAGCCCAACTATCATATGTGCAGCTATAACATCTAAGATTAATAAGGCAAAACTTCCTACACATGTAGAAATCAGTGCGATAGAATATGAACTTGTTAAAAATTCAGTAATCCTTTTGGAGCAAATCCGCACTATTGATAAAAAAAGACTCAAAGAAAAAATTTGTCACTTAGATAGCGAACTAATGAAGCAGGTAGATAAAGCTCTTAAAATCAGTTTTGGGGTGAGTACATAAAATTTAAAGACTAGAAAAGCTAGTCTTTTTTTTATTTCAAGCCCCACAAATTTGAAATGTATTCTGGTATGCAAATATGATACAATAGAGGCAATACATGGGTCAGAATAAGGAGAAGAGATATGGAATTAACAAATGTATACAATCAGTTAGGCATACTATTTACTTTGATGCTATTTGGATATGTGCTAGGAAAAATCAAAGTACTGAATGAGCAAATAGTAGGGAGCTTTACTTCCTTTATCATAAAGGTTACGATACCCGCTATGATTATTAACGGTATGCTTATTCCGTTAAGTCGTGAGAAGTTAGCACAAGGGGCTATGGCATTTGCTATTTCATTAGGGTTTTATTTATTGACATACATAGCAGCTGTTTATATCCCTAAGATGTTAACGAAAGACAAAAAAGTGGAAAGTGCTTATAGTTTTGCTATTATGTTTTCAAATGTAGGATTTATGGGGTATCCAGTGCTTGCAGCTATATTTGGAAACGATGCGATATTTATTGCATCTATTTACAATATTTCTTTTAATGTTTTACTATATACAGTAGGTGTGAAGTTAGCTAAAGGTAGCAATGAGCCAAAAGAAGCATTTAGCCCTAAGTTATTGATTAACCCTGGAACGGTGGCTTCATTAGTAGGACTTATTTTGTTTATAACAAGTCCACAGTTACCAGAGTTTCTAGTTGGTAGCATTGACGCCGTAGGTGGATTAAGTACGCCGTTATCTATGATTGCCATAGGTGCTATGCTCTCGGATTTACCAATAGCTAATATATTTGGTAAGGTAGGTATTTATATTTTAACCAGTATAAGGTTACTTGTGTTACCAATCATAGTACTTGTGGTACTCAAATTTATATTTAAAATTCAAGATTCAATGCTTGTAGGGATACCAGTTGTTATTGCGGGAATGCCTGTAGCGAGTAATGCTGCCATGATGCTTAGGCAATATGATGGAGATTACCAGTTTGCTTCAGAGCTTATACTTGTTTCGACTTTATTTAGTGGGATTACTATACCTATCTTAGTACAAATGTTATAATGTCAGAATAGAGCGTTTAAACTGTTAGGAGGACGAGAATGAAGGATCTAATAGGTAAATTAGGAGAAAGTATTAAAAATACGTGTAAAGAAGCAGTTGATCAGACTCAGAAGACGGTTGATCAAACTAAATATAGAAGCGAAATTGCGTCTCTTAAGGGAGATGTTAAAAAGTTATATCAAAGGCTTGGGCAAGAATACTACCACAATACTATCAATCATAAAGATGAACCCTGTAGTATACCAACTTGCAATCGTATTACAGGTATATTAAGAGAAATTGAAAGATTGGAAAAAAACATAGATACAGTAGTGACTACGCAAAAAGACAGTTTTGATTCTTATAAAAGAGAAGTTAGAACCATGTGGAATGAAGAGATGGAGAAGGCTGGGTTTGTACAAAGAGATGAAAATGGTGTAGAAATCCTTAAGTTTTGCCCTAAATGTGATATAGGAAATGCCCATAATGCAGTATATTGTATTAATTGTGGGAATAAGTTTTAAAAAAAAGACTAAACTCAACATATATATAAGAGTTGATAAGGAGCCAAATAGATGCAAAGCAAATTTACATTACAAGCCCAACAAGCAATTGAATATGCACAATATATCATGGAGCAATTTAGACATGGATATTTGGGTACAGAGCATTTGCTTATTGGACTTATTCATATAGAGAATTCAGTAGCACAAGTTGCTTTAAATAAGCATGGTGTGACTGAAGATGAATTACTAGAGAAGATAAAAGAAGTTATAGGGTTTGGGAACATGACACTTGTGATGAGTCGTGATTTCACACCTAGAGTTAAGCGTATTATGGAAGTAAGCATGGCATTAGCTAAGCAAACAGGATTAGATACCATAGGGACAGAACATATACTTATTTCAGTCCTTAAAGAGAAATCTTGCGTAGCAGTAAAGCTACTTGAATCTCTAGGTGTAGACATAAACAAATTACTTACTCATTTAGGGAATATGATTAGCAAAGATACAAATATCAAAGAAATTAACTTTGGGAATGTAGAACGCGTACAGCAAACTAGAAGTACAACACCAACACTAGACAAATATAGTAGAGATTTAACAGAGCTTGCAAAAGAAGATAAATTTGATCCTATTGTAGGACGTGACAAAGAGATTGAGCGTATTATCCAGATTCTATCTCGTAGAACAAAGAATAATCCTTGTTTAGTTGGAGAACCAGGTGTAGGTAAAACAGCTGTAGTAGAAGGGCTTGCTCAAAAGATTGTAGCAGAAGATATTCCAGACTTACTTAAGAACAAGAGAGTTGTTTCGTTAGATTTAGCCTCTATGATTTCAGGAACTAAATATAGAGGAGAATTTGAAGAGCGTATCAATAAAGTATTAGCTGAGGTAAGAGGAGCTGGAGATGTTATTCTATTTATAGATGAACTCCATACGATTATAGGAGCAGGTGCGGCAGAAGGTGCCATGGATGCTTCGAATATTCTTAAGCCTTCTTTAGCAAGAGGCGAGATCCAATTAGTAGGGGCGACTACTTTGGATGAATATAGAAAACATATTGAAAAAGATGCAGCTTTAGAGCGAAGATTCCAGCCAGTACAAGTAGATGAGCCAACTGAAGTAGAAACAATGAGTATCTTAGAAGGTATCAAAGATAAATATGAGATGCATCATCAAGTACAGATTACAGGGGAGGCTATTCGTGCGGCGGTTAAGTTATCTACAAGATATATTGCCGATAGATACTTACCAGATAAAGCTATCGACTTGTTAGATGAAGCGGCATCTAGAGTGAGACTTAGATACTATATATCCCCTGAGAATATCAAGGGACTCGAGGCGCAGCTTTTCACACTTTCTAGTGAAAAAGAGCAGGCTATTATAGATGAAGAGTATGAAAAAGCAGGAGAAATCAAACGCCAAGAAAATGAACTTAAAGAAAGAATTGCAACGGCTAAGGTTGAATGGGAGACCAAACATACTAAGAGCAATCAAGTAGTATGTGAAGAAGATATTGCAGAAGTAGTGAGTAGCTGGACTAAGATTCCAGTGAGACGACTTGCAGAAGAAGAATCTGAGAAGCTTAAAAAACTAGAATTGACATTACATGAGAGAGTAATAGGCCAAGAGGAGGCAGTAACTTCGCTTGCTAAGGCGGTACGTCGTGGCCGCGTGGGACTTAAAGACCCAAACCGCCCAATTGGTTCCTTCTTATTCTTAGGACCTACAGGTGTAGGTAAGACAGAACTGACTAAAGCATTAGCAGAAGCGATGTTTGGTGATGAATCAGCTATGATTCGTATTGACATGAGTGAATACATGGAGAAGCATGCTGTATCTAAACTGATTGGTTCCCCTCCTGGGTATGTGGGTTATGAGGAAGGCGGACAGCTAACAGAGAAGATTCGAAGAAAGCCTTACTCAGTAGTACTCTTTGATGAAATTGAGAAAGCTCATCCAGATGTATTTAATATCCTCCTTCAGATATTAGATGATGGACATATTACAGATTCTACAGGTCGTAAGATTAACTTTAAAAACACAGTAATCATTATGACTTCTAATATAGGGGCAAGAAATATTATAGAACCAAAACGTGTAGGATTTATTTCACAAGTGGATGTAGAAAAAGACTATACAGATATGAAAAAAAATGTCATGGAAGAAGTGAAGAAACTCTTTAGACCAGAGTTTATTAACCGTATTGATGAGACTATAGTCTTCCATCCATTATCTACAAAAGACATTAGAAATATAGCAGATATAATGATTAAGGTACTTGTAGACCGTATTTCTAAAAATATTGGTATTCAAATAGAACTTACAACCGAGGCTCTGGATTTCTTAGCTGAAAAAGGCTATAACCAAGCTTATGGTGCGAGACCTCTTAGACGTACGATTCAAACTCATATTGAAGATAAATTATCTGATAGTATTTTGGCAGGCAAAGTACGTGAGGGTGATACGGTTTATATTAAAATAGAAGAAAAAGAGATAGTTTTCAGTAAATAATAAAATATATACTTTTAATTTATAATCATGTATAATAGGCTTAATCAAAATAATATAATAGTAGAAGCAATTAAACATTATGGAGGGTTTAGCGATGGCAGTCATAACAGAAATTATACGTGTGAATTCAGATGGGACATTAAGCTTTGGCAATTACGAGTTATCTGAAAAGACTAAAGTTCTTGATTTTGAAGTAGGGGGAAGATTATACAAAGCAAAATCTTTTAAGGAAGTCACTAAGCTTAAAAGAGATGGCGCATTAGTTTATGAGTCTCTTCCAGGTACTGCCGTACATGATTTTAAAGTAACAGATAAAGAAGTGTCTTTCCGAGTAGAAGGGAATACAACGACACAAATCACTTTAGAATTACAACCAAAAACAGAGTATAAACTTATTGTTGATGATGTGATAGTAGGAAATGTAGAAACAACATTAGCAGGAAAACTTATTTTCTCTGTAGATACAAATAAAGAGTTAAAGTCAGTCAAAATTAAAAGATTAGCTTAAGTAAAACACGCCCCATATGGGCGTGTTTTTAAGTAGTAGGAGGCTTGAAATGGCTAAATTAAAGCAAATGTATGTATGCCAACAATGTGGCTATGAGACGGGTAAATGGATGGGTAAATGCCCTAACTGTAATGAATGGGGAGCCTTGGTAGAAGAGACAGTAGATATCAAAAAGATGGTAACTGCAAGTAGTAAATCAAGTAATGCGCCTATAAGGCTTAAAGATATAAAAATATTAGAAGAAGATCGTACTTCTACAGGGATGGATGAGTTAGATCGCGTATTAGGAGGAGGGATTGTAAGAGGCTCGCTGATACTAGTAGGTGGAGATCCAGGAATTGGAAAGTCGACACTTCTTCTTCAAATATGTGAAGAAATAGGTGAAAAAAATAAACAAGTGCTTTATATATCTGGAGAAGAGTCAGTAGCCCAGATTAAGATGCGCGGAGAAAGATTGAAAGTGACAACACAAAATCTCTCTCTTCTAGCAGAGACCAATATGACTTATATAGAAAGCCATATCAAAACGTCTAAGCCGGATTTAGTTATTCTAGATTCTATTCAGACCATGTACTGTGAAGGCGTAAGTTCTGCACCTGGAAGTGTAAGCCAAGTAAGAGAAGCGACCCATGCACTGATGAATCTTGCCAAAGGTCATGGCGTTACAATTATGATTGTAGGGCATGTAACTAAGGAAGGATCTCTTGCAGGTCCAAGAGTACTGGAGCATATGGTGGATACCGTACTTTATTTCGAAGGAGAAAGACATGCTGCCTTTAGAATCTTACGTGCTGTAAAAAATAGATATGGTTCAACCAATGAAATTGGCGTTTTTGAAATGTTAGATATAGGTCTTAAGGAAGTCCTTAATCCATCTGAAATCATGCTAGCGGGTAGACCTTTAGATGTAGCAGGGTCAGTTGTTAGTTGTAGTATGGAGGGGACAAGGCCTATGCTTCTAGAAGTACAGTCCCTAGCTAGTTTCACAAGCTTTGGTATGCCAAGGCGTACAGCTACAGGGGTAGATTATAATAGAGTTATCATATTAATAGCGGTATTAGAAAAGCGAGCAGGCATGGATCTTGGAAACTATGATGCCTACGTTAACTTGGCAGGAGGACTTCGGATTAATGAACCAGCATTAGACCTTGGCATTACTTTAGCTATCGCATCAAGTTTTAAAAATACATCGATTGATCAATCAACAATAGCCTTTGGTGAAGTGGGATTAACAGGAGAAGTTAGAGCCGTACCTATGGCAGAAAAACGTGTAATAGAGGCAGCAAAATTAGGATTTAAGCGCTGCATCATGCCTAAGGCAAATGTAGACAAGCTACCAACTATTAAAGGCATTAAAGTAATAGGAGTAAGCAATGTCGGTGAAGCATTAAGCTTATTGATTTAAAACTTTATATTAAGGCCGTATAGGTGGTTAACAAAGCTAGTGGCTATGAATAAAAATGCTAGGACTCTTAAAGAGTCCTAGCATTTTTATTCATATTTTGATATCATTAGAGGGAAAATAATATACTCAAAATGAGTATAACAAAGCCATAAGTATCAAGTGATTAAGAAAAACTAACATAGCGTATTATGTGGTATACAAAAAATAGGGGGACAAAATGTTAGAAAAAATAGGGCATGATAGACCTTTACCAGAGCTTATTGCAGAAGAAATTGTAGACCTTATTATTGAAAAAAAATTACAGCCAGGGAATAAGTTGCCAAGTGAGGCAGAACTTGCTAGTAGTTTGGGAGTAGGGAGAAGTACACTTAGAGAGGCTATTAGGATACTCATATCTAAAAATATTGTTATGATTAAAAGAGGGTTAGGAACCTATGTTTCAGAAAAAATGGGTGTAACGGATGATCCATTAGGGTTTATATTTATACAAGATAAGAAAAAACTTCTTATAGATACTTTAGATATAAGGTTGATGATTGAGCCTAAAATTGCAGAAGTAGCGGCCCTTATGGCAACTGAGAGTGAAATTGAAAATATGGAAAGATTATGTGATGAGGTAGAGAATCTTATCTTATCGGGTGAGAATCATATTGAAAAAGATATAGAGCTACATACACAAATTGCTAAGAGTAGCCAAAATTTAGTTATTTCAAAGCTACTACCTATTATTAATGGTTCAATACCAATTTTTATTGATGTAACCAAGTCAGCACTTAAGAATGAAACCATTAGTACACACCGTGCAGTTGTCCAGGCTATTCGAGATAGGGATGAAAAAAAAGCATTTGAATTTATGGAAAAGCATATTTTATATAATAAGACATTGATTGAGAGTTTATCAATTGAATAACAAATTAAAGGGATATCTTCAGGAAAAGAAGATATCCCTTTAATTTGTTGCAAATAAAATTATACAACATGCACAAAACCAGCAAGGAAATAGTGATAAATTACATAAAGATGATATGGAATCTTGACTTTTTTATAGTTATAAATTATTATTAAGGAACAACAGACGTCAGACGTATGATGTCGCATAAGATAAAAAATAAATTATATGTGGAGGTAATCATGAGAAGTCAAGAAATTAGAAAAATTGCTCCTGAAATGGACCCGTTAAGAATCGGAATGGGTTGGAGTATTGAAGATTTATCTAAACCACAAATTATGATAGAGAGTACATTTGGAGATAGTCATCCAGGAAGTGCTCACTTAATGGGGTTTGTAGAAGAAGCTTGCATGGGTGTTAGGGCAAAGGGCGGAAAGCCAGCTAGATACTTTGGTACAGATATTTGTGATGGTCAAGCACAAGGACATGACGGAATCAATTATTCTTTAGCATCAAGAGATATTATTGCAGGACTTATTGAAATGCATGCTAATGCAACACCATTTGATGGTGCAGTTTACATATCAAGTTGTGATAAGGGAGTGCCAGCACACCTTATAGCAGCGGCAAGAAATGATATTCCATGTGTACTTGTTACAGGAGGAGTTATGGAAGCTGGTCCTAACCTATTAACACTTGAGCAGGTAGGAAGTTATAGTGCACAGTTCCAACGCGGTGAGATTACACAGGAAGAGTTTACCTTTGCAAAACATAATGCATGTCCATCATGTGGCGCATGTTCATTTATGGGAACAGCTTCAACAATGCAAATTATGGCAGAAGCATTAGGTCTTATGTTACCAGGTAGTTCATTAATGCCAGCAACATGTAGTGACCTAACGGATTTTGCAAAGATGGCAGGAGAGCAAGTAGTAGTTCTTGCTAAAATGGGACTTAAACCAAGTGATATCGTAACAGAAAAATCATTTGAAAATGCGATTATGGTACATGCAGCTATCTCAGGCTCATCAAATAGTTTACTTCATATTCCAGCGATTGCTAAGGAATTTGGATTTGAATTAGATGCAAATAAATTTGATGAAATGCACAGAGGGGCACATTACTTATTAAATATTAGACCAGCAGGGAAATGGCCAGCACAGTACTTCTACTATGCAGGTGGTGTACCAGCTATCATGGAAGAAATTAAACACAAACTTCACTTAGATGTGATGACAGTAACAGGTAAGACATTAGGTGAAAACTTAGAAGATCTTAAGAAAAATGGATATTATGAAAAATGCAACGAATATATGGTGAAAACTGGGGTACCAAAGGAAGATGTTATTAGACCCTTTGCAGATCCAATCGGTAAAGATGGAACAATAGCTATATTAAAAGGTAACTTAGCTCCAGAAGGTTCTGTTATTAAACATTCAGCAGTACCAAAAGCAATGCAAAAAGCAGTCTTAAAAGCAAGACCATTTGACTGCGAAGAAGAAGCTATTGCAGCCGTTATCAACAAAGATATTAAACCAGGAGATGTAGTAATCATTCGTTATGAAGGACCAAAAGGTAGTGGGATGCCAGAAATGTTCTACACAACGGAAGCGATTGCATCAGATCCAGAACTTAGCTCTACGATAGCACTTATTACAGATGGTAGATTCTCAGGGGCAACAAAAGGACCAGCTATTGGACACGTATCACCAGAAGCACAAAGTGGTGGACCAATTGCTTTAGTTGAAGAAGAAGACTTAATCGAAATTAACGTAGAAAATAGACTTTTACAAATTGTTGGCGTAAAAGGTGAGCATTTAGACGCAGCAGAAATCGAGAGAATTCTAGCTGAGAGAAAAGCTAAATGGGAGCCAAAACCAGCTAAATACACAAAGGGTATTTTACCAATTTATTCTAAGACTGCAGTATCTCCTATGAAGGGTGGATATATGGCATAAATTTTAAAATTCTAGGGATAATGAGAGGAGATTTAGGTATGGAAGCAGCTTTTGTAGCATCACCAGAAAGACTCATATTTTCAGCAGCGGTTGGTATGGCATTACTTTTATTCTTAATTATTAAAGGTAAGTTACAACCAGTAATTGCAATTGTAGTAAGTGCAATTACAATAGGGGTTCTAGTGGGTATGCCTCTTCCTACAATCGTTACGACGATTGAAAAAGGGGTAGGAAGTACACTACAAGGAATAGCATTACTTGTAGGTTTAGGATCAATGTTTGGTGCGATTCTTGAATGTTCAGGAGGAGCAGAGAGTATTGCTCACACATTAGTTACAAAATTTGGGGATAGTAAAGCCGCATGGGCACTTGGTATTACAGGTCTTGTAATCGGTATGCCAGTATTCTTTGATGCAGGTCTTATTATTTTAATACCTTTAGCATTTGGTCTTGCTAAAAAAACAAACAAATCAACACTTACATATGCTATACCACTTCTTGCTGGTTTAGCAGTAGGACACGCATTTATTCCACCAACTCCAGGACCAGTATTAGTAGCTAATATGTTAGGTGTAGAGTTAGGATACGTAATTGGAGTAGGTATTATAGTAGGTCTTGTAGCGATGATTCTTGCAGGTCCAGTATTCGGAAAATATATTGGAAACAAAATTTATGTTCCAGTACCAGAAAACTTCAAACTTAATACAAATCCAAATAAAAATGCAAAGTTACCTTCATTTGGTACAGTAGTAGCAATTATCTTAGTACCACTTGCACTTATTCTTCTTAATACAATGTCTAAGGTTATTCCAGCTTTAGAACCAATGCAAGATATATTTGCATTCTTAGGTACACCATTTGTAGCTTTAACAATTTCAACATTATTGGCTATGTTCCTTCTTGGAATTAGAAATGGATTTACAAGAGAAGAGTTAGAAAAAGTTATGACTAAATCACTTGAGCCAGCAGGTATGGTATTACTTGTAACAGCGGGTGGTGGTGTGCTGAGATGGATGCTTCAAGATTCAGGTCTTGGTGATGTAATTGGAAATATGATTGCAAGCAGCAGTTTACCATTAGTATTAGTAGCATTCTTAATTGCTGGGGCAGTTAGAATTTCAATTGGTTCAGCTACAGTATCTATGACAATGGCAGCAGGAATCGTGGCAGCTATGCCGGAAGTTGCGAACTTACCACAATTACAACTTGCAGCAATTGTTATGGCTATCGCAGGTGGAGCGACAATCATGAGCCACGTAAATGACTCAGGGTTCTGGTTAGTTAAATCATTATTTAACATTGACGAGAAAACAACACTTAAGACATGGACTGTAATGGAAACTATTGTCGGTGTAGTAGGTCTTGCAGGAGCACTAGTTATTTCTATATTTGCTTAATTTAGTAACGTCAGATTAAGTCCTAAAATATATTAATAAACCTCTTTGATAACTGTCTTCGGATAGCGATCAAAGAGGTTTTTGAGTTTGCGAACTTGTCACAGGCAGTAAGTATACAATTGGATAGAGATATGATAAAATAAGAAGATTAAAAACTAGGAATATACCATCAGGAGGCTTTGGAAATGCAACTTAGTAAAGAACAGATTATAAAAGATATAATGAGTATTAGAAGAAGAATCGACGTAGCAAAAGGTGCGGGAATTCGTGAGATAGATATTTTTGAAGAGCAAGTAGCTAAGTCTACTACAAGAATAGAACAAGTCAGATACTTAGCAAAAAAATATAATCAAGTAGAATTAGTAGAAATTCATAAAGCATATGAGGAACTAAGAAGTAAGTAGTTACTTCATGATAGATAAAATGGTAAACTCCTACAGAGAAGAGAAATGATATTCATGTAGGGGTTTTTTATGAATTATACCATCTATCATCTCTTTTAAAAAGTTTATAGATAGGATATAATGATATATTACACAAAAGAGTTATGCAGGAGGACACAAGATGAATTTGCAATTTTTTATAGGGCCAATAGTAGGCGGTTTAATTGGATATATTACAAATGGGATAGCAATCAAAATGTTGTTTAGGCCATTAAACCCTATTTATATATTTGGAAAGAAAGTACCTTTTACACCAGGGATTATTCCAAAGGAAAGAGATCGCATAGCCCATAGCATAGGGCAAGTGGTGGGCAAAGAACTTATTAACCAAGAAACATTAAGAGAAAATTTACTTTCACAAGAAATGTATGTGAAGATAGAACGTAGTATTAATGAATGGTTTATTGCAAAGAAACAATCTAAAGAAACTGTAAGAGAAGTACTATGCGGATTGGCTAGTGAAAAGACAGTAGATACTGTATCTGCGGCGCTCAAGAATAAAGTATCTGGAGTAGCTTATGAAAAGATTGTTGATTTAGAGCTAGGGGGAGTACTTGCAGAAAGTGCTTGTCATGAAATCAAAGGGAATCTTGGGGCGCTTGCAATGTTTCTAAATGATGCCCTCATTGATACTGCAAAACTGAAGCTAGAACAAATTATTAATGATATGATTAAGGAAAAAGCTGGAGATATTATAGGCGAAGTGGTAGAAAAAGAAGGAGAGCAGCTCTTAGATAGGCAGATTCAAGAGATAGCTAATCAGTTTGAAGATGAATTACCAAAGATTAAGTATATCCTTCTGAAACAATATCAGATAATTATAGAGAAACAATTACAGACAATGTTAGATAGCATAGATATTCCTCATATTGTAGAAGAAAAGATAAAAGCTTTTGATATGTTAGAACTTGAGAAGCTTATATTTGAAATCATGGGGAAAGAGTTACGTGCTATTATATGGCTGGGTGCTTTACTGGGTATGATTATGGGAATTGTGATGAGTATTTTTTAGGAAATGAAGAGTTAAACCTACTTGAGGCCAAAGAAGTATGGCACTAAGTAGGTTTTTTGTGAGATAGAAGAAATGGAGACCAAGTATGAACCAATATGAAGAGATATTAGAAATAGAAAAAGCTTATCTCAATCAAGTTGTGGAATTCTTAGAAGAGCAGATTCAAATAGGTGATGGAAGTATACAAGAGCAGAAAAAAAATATCGTAGAACTAAGAAAAGAAATGTGGTCAGAAGGTGCGCGCAATACAGATGAGTTTGATAGAGCGATAGAACTTAACCAATATATGACGATGGAAGCTATAGAAACCTCGCAGTATGCTCATAAACTTGAAAATCTAAGAAAATATGAAAAAATGGTTGATAAACCTTACTTTGGTAGATTTGATTTTACAGAAGAAGATGATGATAAAGAAGAAATCTATGTAGGCTACCACAACATTATGAATGATGAGACTTATGAGGTATTAGTCTATGACTGGAGAGCGCCCATTGCGAGTATCTTCTATAGAAGTGAGATTGGTAAAGCAAGCTATAGCGCGCCATGTGGGCAGATAGATGGAGCTGTGCATCTTAAGCGACAATATGAAATCAAAAAAAGAGAATTAGAATATTTCTTTGATTGTAGCTTGACAATTACTGATGAAATTCTTCAGCAAGCACTAGGAAAAAATGCTTCAAGTAAGATGAAAAATATTGTAGAAACCATCCAAAAAGAGCAAGACCAAATTATTAGAAATAAAGAAAATGATTTACTGATTGTACAAGGGGTTGCAGGAAGTGGAAAAACATCTATTGCCATGCACCGCGTAGCTTATTTACTTTACGATAGAATAGGTGATGGACTAACACATAACAATATCATGATTATATCTCCTAATAATTTATTTGGTGAGTACATCTCAAATGTCCTACCGGAACTTGGTGAAGAAAATGTTTCTCATATTACAATAGAAGAAATCTTTGAGAAGTATTTTGGTACTAGGCCACTTATTCGTAGTCGAAATAGTCAATTAGAATATGTTATCAATAACAAGCAAAGAGATAAAGTAAGAAAAAATATTGAGTTCAAAGGATCGAATGAGTTTATTACATTACTTGATCGATTAGTGGATCATTTTGAGCATAAGATGCTGAAATTTGAAGATATCTATTATAATGGGCAAATCATAGAGAACAAACAACTTCTTAAGAGCCAATTTCTTAATAACAAAATTAATATGCCAATTGCGAAGAGACTTAACCGAATAGAGCAAATGATAACGGATAAATTAAAACCTTATCAAAAGAAAAAGCGTCAAATGATTGAAGCATTTCTTATCCAAAGAGGTGGTCATGAATTTGAAGAGACGAGAGCAAGTAAGCTTATTCTTGGCAGACAAAAGCAGGCAACACTTAATATACTTAAGAGTTTTACTAAGGTAGATATTCTTAACTTATATAGAACACTCTTTAAAGATAATCAATTATTTAATAGATTGGCTGAGGGATTAGATCTGCAGCAAGGAATGGAAGATATTATGCGTAATACTTTAAGAGGATTAAATGGAGATAGAGTGCCTTATGAAGATGGGGTGGCATTACTCTATCTTAAACTTAAAATAGAAGGTAATAATCTCTATCCAAATATCAAGCAAGTTGTTATCGATGAGGCGCAAGATTATTATCCAGTGCACTACAAAGTGTTTGGAGAAATCTTTAAGGGCGCACAATATACAGTACTTGGAGATGTATGCCAAACTATAGAAAAGAAAGAAAGTGAATCACTCTATGATGAAGTGATACGCTTATTAAATCCTAAAAATGCGATTAAACTTTCACTGACTAAAAGCTATAGATCTTCTTACCAAATCAATGAGTTTAATCAAAAGCTAAGAGGCGATAATACACCTTTAGAAGCAGTTGAAAGGTATGAAGAAAAACCATTACTTAAAAAAGAAAAAAATAGCATTGAACTACAAAAACAAATTATCAATCAAGTAGAACAGTACAAAAAAGATGGTTTTGAAACCATTACTATTTTATGTAAGACTAAGGCGCAAGTTAAAGAAGTACACAGTGAATTAAGTGAAAAAATAGAGATAAGAATAGTTACAGAGCAGGACACTGTTTTAGAAAAAGGCGTACTGATTATGCCTATTTATATGGCGAAAGGATTGGAGTATGATGCAGTTATTATTTATGAAGCTAATAGCCGTGACTATCACAATGATTTTGATAAGCAACTGTTATATATTGCAGGAACGAGGGCACTTCATAGATTATCTATCTATTATACGGGTGAGATAAGTCCATTCCTTGTAGAAAATTAGATAAGAAATACAAAAACTCCCCTAGAGGCTAAAATTATTTAGCTTCTAGGGGAGTTTTATTTTGTCTATAAGTACTTGGTGTCACACCATAAGATGTTTTTTTAATATTACACTATTTAAAAAATATTTATAATGATATAATATATAAAATGTACACTTATATACCTTGTTGTTAAAGTAACAAAAAATGGATGTAATAATGGTCTAATAATAGGAGGAGAAAAGATGAAAAAATATGCTTCAGTATATTTAGCATTAGCACTATTGGTTTCAGTAGCTAATCCAGTAACTGTGCGTGCACAGGAAGTAAAAAACATAACGGTAGAAGAGACGCAAAATTTTACAATAGAAGATAAGATAAAGACGATGGCACCAATGTTTGGGGCGCAAAGTATTCAATATGCACTCATTGATGATGGTAAAGTCATTATTTCAGGAGATACTGGCAATACAACAGATACACTATATGGTGTAGGTTCAGTGAGTAAGATGTATACGACAATGGCAGTCATGCAACTTGTAGAAAAAGGGAAAATAGAGTTAGATAAACCACTTATTGAGTACATACCAGATTTTGTGATGGCAGATGAAAGATACAAAAAAATTACACCAAGAATGTTACTAAATCATTCTTCAGGGCTGATGGGAAGTACTTTCAAAAATACCCTTCTTTATAGTGATAATGATGAGTATGCGACAAGAGAGCTTCTTAATCAATTAAAAGAGCAGAGATTAAAAGCAGACCCAGGTGCATACTCTGTTTATTGTAATGATGGTTTTACACTTGCAGAAATTCTTGTTGAACGTGTAAGCGGAGTAAGTTTTACAGAGTATATACATGAATTCATCACAAAACCACTTGGTTTAGAAAATACAATCACACCTAGAGAAGACTTAGCTGGTGAAAAAATAGCACTCATGTATGATGCAAATCAAATGGCTTTACCAACAGAGGTTTTAAATGCCATTGGGACAGGTGGTATTTATGCAACAGCAGAAGATTTAGCAAGGCTAGGGGAAGTGTATACAGGCACAAAAGAAGAGGTGTTATCTGAAGAGACCATAGCACTTACAATGCAGCCAGAATATCAAAAAGGCATGTGGCCAGAAGCTGGGGACAATATGCTAGGGTTTGGACTTGGATGGGATCATGTGAATGCTTATCCATTTAATGAATATGATATGCAGGCCCTTGTAAAAGGTGGAGATACCATAGGGTATCATGCAAGTCTTATTGTATTACCTGAAGAGGATATGGTAGCAGCAGTTGTATCAACAGGTAGTGCAAGTACATACAATCAAATGATTGCAACAGATATGATTATGGGAAGATTACAAGAACAAGGAACTATCAAAGAACTTGTAGAGGTGCCAAGTTATGGGGTACCAGGAGTACCAGTGCCCGTATCAGAAGAAGAGTTAAGTAAAGCCGGAAAATATGGCACAATGGGATCAGTACTAGACATTGATATTTTGCCAGAAGGTCAACTTAATTTGGCTTTTGTGGGAATGCCAGAACGAGGTGTACAAAGCTTTATCCATACAGGAGAGGGTGCATATATATCTGCAGATGGTAGTACAAAAGTAAGTATTGTACAAGAAGTGAATGGTGAGTTCTATTTAAGGGTAGATGCGTATGGCCAAATACCAGGAGTGGGTACAGTAGCCACTTCTGAATACCAAGGACAGAAATTAAAAGATAATCCAGTTGCACCAGAAGTACAAAAAGTGTGGGAAGCACGTGATGGTAAAAAATATTATGTGCTTGATGAGAAATATTCTTCCATAGGGCACACAAGTGAACAAAGTATGCTCATTAAGCTAGAGGAAGAAGTACCAGGGTATGTGGCGAATATGATGATTACAGGAAAAGATGAGGCAAGAAGCATTATTCAAATCCCAGGTAACTATGGAAGAGATGTATCAGATTTACACTTTTTTGAAAAAGATGGTGTAGAGTACCTAAAAGGTGGATGTTATTTAGCAGTAGAGGAAGAGGGGCTTCCAGTCCTTTTGCTTAAAGGTGAACAAACAATTAAAATAGAAGAAGATGGCTATGCAAAATGGTATAAAATAGCTAAAGAAGATGCAGGGAAGGTAATTAAAGTTAAACTACCTGAAAAAGCAAGTTTTGCAATCTATGATGCAGCAGGTGGTGCAAGGACTTTCTCCACTGTATCTGGAGCAGATACAATGGATTTACCAGAGGGTGGAACTATTGTCTTCTTAGGTGATGCGGGATCAGTCTTCAAAGTAAATGAAGTAAAATAAATATTTATACATAGGCTATCAAGTAATTGATAATTGTTAAAGGCAGCGACTTCATATGAGGTCGCTGTCTTTAGTTTTTTAGTATTATTATTTGAGCTGATATTTCTAGTGCAATTTCAAGATATATTTCATTAACTATGAGTAGCATTCACTCCGCTACTTAAGCTAGCACGTTCTTCTATTAAATTCTCTAGTAAATGATTGACTGTCCAAGTGAGAGAAGTAGAAGTGATGAGGGCGGTAAGGGGTCTTGGTATTCTGCACTTTTTAAGACTTTCTAAAAAGCTGTTAACTTTAGAAGAGTCAGAAGGGTTGAAAATAATGGCTTTATGAGGTAGGCCTTGCGTATCACCTATTATCGCTTGATTGTCTAAGATATCTTGTATAACACATTCACCGTCTTTTGAGGTTAATATAATTTGGTCTCTCATACCTGTTAGATTGGCTATATTTTTAAGAAGCTGAACTTCTTTAGCGGTAAAGTTATAAAATAGAATACAGTTTCTAGGATGTATCGTTGTTTGATTTAACTCATCTATTCTTTCAAATGACATAGATAGATCTCCTTTGTGAGTATAATTATTACTTGATTATAAATACTCCTCTTAGTATACAGTATTAAGCAAAAAAATCATAGCTAGATAAGGGTATTTATAAGTAAAAGTAGAGTTTTGAAAGCATAAAGAATAGCACTTCAAAATAGAAAAACAGATTATAAATAATTAAGTAGATATTAAGTAA
>JAVVPO010000042.1:0-20390 GCA_036655715.1 Cellulosilyticaceae bacterium
CAATGCTCATTTCCGATTATATCATAGCTTAAAAAACGAGTATAGCAATAAATTATATCTATGTTATTTTCAAAAAGAAAAGGTATATGAGACTCTGCTCATATACCTTTTCACTTACTATTTAACTTTTATTGGTTCCATACCATAAAGCACTCTGTTTGCTTTGTATCCATATTCTCTTTTTCACTTATCACTTGGAATCCGTTCTTTTTATAGAACGTTAAGGCTTTTTCATTCTGTAAGTAGACATCTATGTGTAAAATGGGAGAAAACTTCTTAGCCGCTTCCACTAACTGCTTACCGATTCCCTGTGATTGATAGGCTTCTAGGACAAATAATCCTGCGATATACTGATCAATTACACCTATAAATCCTTTGATTACACCTCCTTCAACAAAAACTTTGATTTGACTTGTAGGGAGTACTTGCTTTACAAACTCAAAGTTGTTTTTCCAGTAGCTTTCATCAATAAAATGGTGGGCCGAAATATTCGTGCTTAGCCAAATATTCATTACTTCATCTAAATCTGCTAATCTAAATTCTCTTATCATTAGTTTTCCTCATATCTTTTAAGCTATATTTTATAATGTGTATTTTATAAAGTAGTATATCATAATAAGTTAGCTTCATACAATTATTATGTGCATAGCCTTTGATAAGCTTGATACCACCTTCGTAAATCTAATACTCTTATTAATAAGTTTATGAATGCTGGACATACTATTTTATATTAAGGATAAAAATATCTATTTTATTCATTATGTATTATGAAAGGATGACTATTATGATTCAAACCGTTACATTACCACCATTACCTTATGCCTACAATGCACTCGAGCCTTATATGGATGAACAAACACTCCACATCCATCACGATAAGCATCACCAAGCCTATGTAGATAAATATAATCTTATCATTAATTCTAACTCAGAAATTGCTGGCAAAACACTCTGCGAACTTTTAAGCAACACAGAAGATATTCCTCTTTCTATTAGACAAAATCTTCTTAATCAA
Source organism: Cellulosilyticaceae bacterium (assembly GCA_036655715.1). Classification (GTDB taxonomy): domain Bacteria; phylum Bacillota; class Clostridia; order Lachnospirales; family Cellulosilyticaceae; genus JAVVPO01. Next base: position 1,016 of record JAVVPO010000042.1, read on the forward strand.
GGCGGAGGCGTTTATAACCACAACTTTTTCTGGCAAATCCTATCCCCTACTAGCACCAAAGAACCTATAGGTAATTTAAAAGTAGCTATAGACAAAGACTTTGGGAACTTTGAAACTTTCAAGTCAGAGTTTAGTACTGCTGCTAGTCTTAACTTTGGCTCTGGCTGGACATGGCTTGTCAATGGACCTGATGGAAAACTCGAAGTCCTTAACACCGCCAATCAAGATACACCTATTAGCAAAGGACTTACTCCTATTCTTACACTAGATATTTGGGAACATGCTTACTATCTTAAATACAAAAATGTTCGTCCTGAATATATTACAGCTTTCTGGGACATTGTGAACTGGGAGCAAGCTGAAAAGCTCTACAATGGTAAAGCATCCCCAACTTGCTAGCCAAAAAGCTACGGTATTCATTTTCTAGACGAATACCGTAGCTTTTTATTAATAAGCCCTATCGTTTATTTCTTCATTCTATTCTTATCTTATTGTTTTTTCAATTCTAATCTCTGAAAATTTCTTTTAAAAAAGTGAAGACTTTTTAAATCTTAGGGTATATCCATAAGTATAAAGGTAATCACTTATACCGGTTAACGCGAAAACCTTTATACTCAAGATTCTCATTTTGCAAGTAGACTTGCATCATACTCCCCCTTGGTATGGTAAGTAAGCCTTCATAGAATGAGAATCTTCCTTATAGCTTGCGTGTAGCCAATCTATAAGGCCTAATCCAATAAGATTGATTGACCAGCAAGATTCTACGCAGTATATGCCAAGCGTCATACGCCTAAGTCACAGATGCATTTCTGATGCCCCCACATGCAATGAGTCATGATGAGCTATACGAACATCCATCACCTCTAGAGCCTATCACCAACGCTAAATCTGCTATGCCTCTTCAAGGAATTGAAATTCTTATGATAAGCTACACCTATGAAACAGAGTATACCTAATATTCAAGGGGGTAAGTATGCTTTGTAAGATAGCAAAAGCGAGACTCTGGCTAATCAGGTACAGAGTCTCGCTTTTTTTGTTTTATTTTCTTCTCTTACTTATTACCTTAACTCATTACTATTACTTATCCTTGCTATTTAAAATTCTAAGCAGCATATCACCCGTTCCCACATTGTACCCACTCGTTGCATAAATCCCATGAAGCCCTTTTTGAGTCACCATGATTAATGGTAGTTTGTCAGGATCTACGTACATGCGGCGTCCTAGTGTATTGATATTCTCTTCAAAATCATCGTAATAGATTTTAACTCTATCTAAAACTTCAAGCACTTTACTTAAAGTTGGATCTTTAAGTGCTGCTTTATCTTTGATAATAAATACGATTTGTTCTTCAAGGGCTTTAAAGGCTTCTTGTTTTTCAACTATCTCATTAAGAATATGCTCTGTTGGTTCTTTACTTTCTTCTAGCCATAACAGAAGCATCTTTTCTTCTGTTAGTAACTCTTTTGCAGTTATTATCTTCTTATCTTCTGCTTGAAGTTCAAATTCTGGTAATACCACTTCTTCAAGCATCTCACTAAGCCTTGCTTCTCTTAAAGAAAGTTCTACCGTCTGCGCTTCTCCTACTTCTAATACTAGTGTATAGACTTTGGCGAAGATATTGCCATTTGGCAAACGATTAGATGTGGTAATGCGGTACTGACCAGTTCCAAGTTCTAAGTCTAATCCCTCTTGTGTCCACTCTTCACTCATTAGATTAAGTGTTGTATATCTTCCTTCTATAAGTTTTGCAATAGACCAGTTCTGGAAATATGTCCATGTCACATCTGGTGCTGCACTTGTTAACCTTAGCCTCACTTGTTTTTCATCTGTAATAATGACAGATACAAACTTCCCACCTGCCATGTACTCCATACTTTCATCTGCCATATTAATTCTTGCAGCAATGCCTAGTGTTCTGCAAATGGCTACAAAGAGTATCTTTTTAGACATTTCATTGCCTATACCTACTTTTAAGCAGCCTACTGGTGAGGTCGTAATACTTGGATAGTCTAATTCATCTCGGGTACTCACTCTATCTTGAATATGCTCCCATACAAGCCTAGGATTCATTTGCATAGCATATTTTTGCTCTAGGGTATAATATGCCTCAATAAAACTTCTATACTGAGTCATTGGCTCTAGCTGTATTCTTGGATTTAAAATATACTCTACAAACACTTCCGTATCATACTTATCTACATATTTTACAGCCTTCTCAAGGTGCTCAAGTAACACTTTGCACTGACAATCTCTAAAATCTTTTTTGCTGAGTTTATTAAGCATTTTTTCTTTCCATATCTGTAAATGCTCAGTCTCTTTATTATCTAAAAATCGTCTAATTTCTTCAAAGTTTCCTCTAGCAAGCTCTACTTGCTCATGCTCACCTTCTGCCTTGCCTTCAAAAAAAGCTTCTACTTTCCGTAGCCTCTTTTGCATGGCTTCCTTAAACTTTTCTTTGCCTTGTTCTTTTTGCTCTAATGTAGGCTTTAGCGTATTAACGGGTGCATCCACTGGTGCGATCATTTCTTGATCTATCCAAGTCCCTACTACATTCTCTGCTTTGAGCACGATGCTTACCTTCTGATTTCCTCTTATATCTACCCTGTTTTGTGTATAAACACCTTCTTTACTCACATGAATATGCAGGGTTCCAAGTCCTGTTGTAAAGTTTACCTTACCAGATGCATCTGTCAAGATAGAAGCTATAGGACAAAATTCAGAGTAGTTAATGACTTCAAAGTCCACTAATGCCCCTTCTACTAACCTGCCTTGTTCATCTACAACCTCTACTTCTATCTCTTTTGTAATGGCGTAAAGGGATAGGTTGTTTACCACTGTTGCCATACCTGTCTTTTGTATCAACTCTTCTTTTGGGCTTATCACATCAAACCATCTTGAATGAACTAGCATCGCTCTTGAAGAAGCATTGGTAAACCATCCTTTATTAAGGATTTCTTCTGGCTCGCAGGCCCCTAAGAAGAACCACTGCCCCGCTATCCACACTTCTACCCATGCATGGTTATCGTCACAGTGTGACCATCTTGGTGCATACACTTGTCTTGCCGGAATCCCTACACTTCTTAGTGCTGATACAGTAAAAGTTGATTCTTCACCACATCTGCCATAAGCACCTTTATAAACAGTCATTGGTGATACGGTTCTTTCATCTGTTGATTGATAGGTTGCTTCTTCGCTACACCAGTAATTAACTTGTAATGTTGCCTCTTGAATATTTTTATTTTGAATCCGTGCTCTTAGCTTATCATAGAAAAACTTACGGCATGGCGCAATCTCTTCTTCATTGATACGATGATGCACTACATAGTTCAAAAAGATATCTTCTGGCATAGTTTTTGTGAACTCACTATTTTTCCATAAGTAAATGCCGTGTTCTGCATAATCTACAAATGTTTTAAATGGATAATTAGCTATATCGCTTATTGGCATAGTGCTATATAAAAACTTAAGCATCATAGCCTCTTCCTCTGTACATCTCATTAAACCTGATAAAATCTCATCTGATTTATAGCCAAACAAAGATATTCTTTCTTGAAATGCTTCATTAATGATTACTCTACGTTGGTCTGAAAACATAGCTTTTCTAAAACTCCTTTGGCATCCTCTATTTTTTCTTTACTTGTTTCCCAAATAATATATTCACTGAGAGAATCTATCCCCATGTTGACATTTTCTTTTCTATATTGCATGCAGCTATCTTTTTCTATCTTCCCTGACATATGATAGGAAGTTGCCTTTGTATAAGGGTGCATTTCACCAATAACTTTTGCCTCTACACCCCCCGCTACTAAAATATCTATTCTTCCTGCACTTTGTCTTACAAGTTCCCTAAGTATGTCTCTTCCTAACGTACAATTATTGTGTTGGCCTGAGGTAAGTATCGTATGGATTCCTAGATTTACAGCTTCTTCTAATGCTTCATAAGGATTTTGGCAGACATCAAAAGCTCTATGTAATGTAATAGACATACCTTGTGCTAATGCAATGAGTTCTTTCATACGCTGCTGGTCTAGTGTGCCATCTTGTTTTAAGAGTCCAATAACAACACCTTCAGCACCTAACTCTCTAAAGGCTATCACTTCATTTTTTATTATTTCAAACTCATGATCAGAGTAATAAAAATCTCCAAATCTTGGTCTAATCAGTACATGTATTCTGATATCACTGTGACGTCTAATCGCTTTAAATAATTCTAGACTAGGTGTTGTCCCCCCAATAATCAGGTTGGAACAAAGCTCTAGTCTACTCGCGCCGCCTTCTATAGCCATCAGTGCAGACTCTACCGAGTCTACACAGGCCTCTAATATATATTTTTTCATCCTATACATTCCTCTTCTTTTTGACATAAGTAATAAATCGAAGTAACTCCAGCACCTGTTGCACCCTTTGTTTGGTATTCAAACACTGGTGCATCTACCCAAGCAGTTCCGGCTATATCTAGATGAATCCAGGGTTTACCTTCTGTGAATTCGCGTATAAATAACCCTGCTGTAATGGTTCCACAGTAGCTTTCTCCCATATTTTTTATATCTGCAATCTGACTTTTAATCATCTTTTCATGCTCTTTATAGTATGGCACTCTCAGGTAACGCTCTCCTGCTTTAACTGAAGACTTATGAAGCTTATCCCAAAGCCTATCATCACTACTTAATACCCCTGCTATTGAAAATCCTAACAGACCTACTACTGCCCCTGTTAATGTGGCAATATCTAATACCTTAGTCACTTTTTCTTTTTGAACGGCATACGTCACTGCATCTGCTAAGATAAGTCTTCCTTCGGCATCCGTATTAACGACTTCTATGGTTTTACCTGCTAATGAAGAAATCACATCCCCAGGCAAAAGGCTGCCTGCTGAAATACGATTTTCACAAATAGGCAAACAAGCAATGACATTAGCTTTTTTGTGATTACTTGCTAATCCATATACTGCTCCTATAACTGCTGCTGCACCTGCCATATCCCCTTTGATTCCTAGCATAGACCCTGCCGGTTTAAGACAATATCCACCTGTATCACAAGTAACCCCTTTGCCTACAAGTCCCATAATCTCATCACTCGTTTCATCTTGTAAATACCTAAGAACTACAAAGTAAGGTTGATTCTCACTACTCCCACCTACTGCAATGAGGGCTTTCATCCCCGCTTCCTCAATAGCTTTTGCATCTAATACAACAACTTCTACTGCAGTCCCCCGAAAGCACTTACTGATCTCATCTACAAAATCAGAGGGTCTAAGGAGATTACCTGGTTTGTTCACTAAGTCTCTCGCAAAGGCTACGCCTTTTACTACGTGACTTATTTCATCCACAAGACTTTGCACGTGTGCTTGTCTCTCCTCATTGATGCCAGAAAGATAAATCTTTATTTCTTTTACTGATTCTTGCTCACCATATTTAGGCGCCATATAGCCACCTAGTAGCATACCTTCCACTACATCTGTTACAACTTGCTCTCCAAATTTTTCTATCAGCCTATTTAAGTTGATTTCAAATGCCTCACAGCCTAGTTCCTTTAGGCCTTTAACAACTTTTGCTCCTATTTCTTTGGCTACAATGGCACTGTAATTTTCCAAGTCACCTATTCCTATGTAAAAATGAAGTGTCTCTCCTACTACTTCATAAGCTGTTTGTAATACTTTCCCCTCAAACTTCGTTCTAATAAATGAAGACAGCTTTTGTAACTCTTTGCTGCCTTCTTGGATTAAAATAGCTTTATACGGTACTATCTGATTATTTTGAACTTGTATCATTATCTATCTCCCTTTCTGTTTATACTACACGACATGATTAAAGCCTTTACCCTCAACTTTACTTGCTTGTGTAATAATAATCAAGGATTTATTGTCTACTGATTTAATAGCCTTTTGCATATGCTCACAGTCTTCTCTTGTTGCTGCACACAAAATAACGCGCTGTCTTTTACTAGAATAACCCCCTTCACCTTGTAATATGGTGATGGCTCTATGAGACTCTATAAGCACCTGTCTTACTTTATCTGTACACTCTGATATAATAATCATCAGGTTTTTAGCTGATACATTATCTAAAATTTTATCCATAAACAATCCGGATATATACACTGTCACCACTGCATAGAGTAAACTTTCCATATTTTTATAGACGATTCCTGAAGCCATTACAACTGCAATATTTAAGATAGAAATAAGTCCACCAACTTGAAATTTAGGTTTCATTTTCTGGATAATAAGTCCTAAAAGTGAGATGCCCCCTGTATTGGAATCTCCTAGGTGTACAAGTGCTAACCCTACTCCCATCAACACACCAGCAAACATAGCAGCTAATAGTGGGTCTCCTTTATAGACAGGCATATGTACGACTAATACATCTGTAACGACAGAAAGTAAAAGTGTAGTTGCTAATGTTTTCACCACAAATGCTTTAGGAAAATATTGCTTCATCAAAATCCAAAGTAATAATGGAATATTGAACAAAAAGCTAAAGAGTCCTATCGGAAATCCACATACATAGTTTACTAAAATAGCTATACCACTTGCCCCTCCCGGGGCAATGTTGTGTGGTGATGCAAAACAATTAATGCCAATGGCATAAGATAAAACACCTACAAAGTTTAATGCAATAGAACTCATGACTGTCTTTTTACTTACCAATGCATTCATATGATTCACCCTTTACTCTTTTACAGCTCCTGCAGCAAGTCCGCCTTCTACTTTTTCTTGGAATAAGAGGTAGATAACAAGTGGAATAAATACTGTAATTGCAATAGCTGCCATTAATGGTCCATACTGTGAACCTCTTTCACCATTGAAGTTAAGTAATCCCAGTGAAATCGGCTTGAGTTTTTTATCATTAATAAATAATAACGGGAATAGTACGTTATTCCATGCACTTAAGAAGTTAAAGATTGAAATGGTTGCTATAGCTGGAATAGTAAGTGGCAACGCAACATGTCTATAAATTTGGAAGTAGCTTGCACCATCAATAAACGCTGCCTCTTCTAATGATTGATTGATACCCTTCATGAAATTCGTAAGAACCATAATACTAAATGGTATAGAGAATCCTACATAAAGTAATACCAAAACAAATAAGTTGTTTTTCAGATTAAACATCCCAATTAAATAAGTAATCGGTACTAAAATAGTATGCATAGGAATCATCATCCCTACCATGAAGAAAACTAAGATAAATCTATTTAACTTAAATTTAAATCTTGAAATAATAAACGCCGCCATAGATGATACAACACCCAGTAGCACAACTGTACTTACTGCTATAAATACACTATTAAAGAAGAACTGCCCCATATTTGCTTCTTTCCAAGCAATCATATAGTTAACAAAACGATAGGTTTCTGGCAGTGCAAATGGATTTGCAAAAATCTCACGATTATCTTTTAATGAAGAAATCAAAGTAAATAGTAAAGGCGTAATAAACATGGCCGCCATAGCTATTAAGAAAATATATTGCATGATTGTTATCCAATTAAGTTTTTTCTTTTTCATCATCGCTTCCCCTTACTCTTTTACTTTCTTTGATGTAATGAGCTCACTAACTAATGTTCCAACAAGACAAATGCCTAGTATGACAATACCGATGGCACTACCAATTCCATAGTGATCATATTTAAAGGACTCTTGATACATTAATGTAGTTGGTAGGTTGGTTAAACCATTAGGTCCCCCTTCTGTCATAACAAATACAAGGTCAAACACTTTGATTGTCCCTATAATATCCATTAAAATACACATACGTATAATGGGTTTTAATAAAGGTACTGTAATATAGAAGAATTTTGTAATAGGCGTTACCCCATCAATATCTGCTGCTTCATAAATATCATGGGAGATAGTCGTAAGCCCTGCAAGTAAGATAACCATATAGTAGCCTACCCCTGCCCAAATATTAACGAAGATAATTGTATTCATGGCTGTCGCTTTTTCAACAAGCCATGGTGTGACTAATGCACCTAATCCAATGGCTTCTAGCATGGTATTTAATGTGCCATTTGGCATAAAGATGAAATACCATAGTAGTCCAACTGCTGTAAGTGGGAATACTGTTGGTACAAAGTAAACTGCTTTAAAGAAACGCCCACCTTTTTTTGCGCCATTGATCGCCACAGCCATTAACAGAGCAATAGGCGTATGGAACATCACACTAAAGACAACTAGCTTAAACATATTTTGAAGGGATAAAATGAATTGAGGATCTTTGAAAATTGTTGCAAAGTTTTTAAGTCCTACAAACTCTATAGCTGAACCTGCTATACCATTCCACTCTGAAACAGAAAAATACAGGGCTCCAAAAAGAGGAATAATTTGAAAGGCTGTGTAAATAAGTAATGCCGGTAGTATAAAACAAGCTGCAAATATTTTTGCTTTATTATCTGTAAGTTTCATGCACCCACTTCTCCTTTTACTTTTTATAGTGAAGTGAAAGAGTTCCCTGATTGCCAGGAAACCCCTTTCACTTTATATGAGTATCTTATTGTGCTTTATCTATTTCTGCTTGGATTTCTGCCGCTGCTTCTTCAGGTGTTGCTCCTGTAAATAAGCTTACAATAGAGTTTCTTGTACGGTCTTGCATAGATGGTACTGGATCATAGTCAAAGATATCTACGGCAATACCTGTAGAATTTGAACCAAGTTCAAGTACATCTGCAAATAATGGATTGACTTTTGCTCTATCAATTTCCATATCTGTACGAGGAAGAAGTTGTGAGGATTCATAAGCAAATCGCTCTGCTACTTCTTTGCTTGTTAACATTTTTACAAGTTCCATCGTAAGTTCTAATTCCTTGCCTTCAAGTTTGCCATTAATCATGTATGGTGAGATAACTTGCATATCTTCATCTTTAAACTCTGGTTTTTCTTCAAAGTATGGGAATTTTGCCACTTTTATGTTTTCAGCTTCTGGGCACTCTTCTGGATTTGTCATTCCTGGGATTCCCCATGGACCTGTAATAAACATGGCCGCTTTGCCACTTTGGAAATCAGCTTTTACGATGTCATCACTAATACCTGCTACACCATCAGGGAATGCCCCTAGGTCATCAAGTTCTTTAACAAAGCCTAATGTCTCTACTACTTCTGGATCAGTCCAGGCCATCTCTCTTGTTCCTAACTTCTTGGCTACATCTGTTCCTAACCATTTGTATGAAATAATATTATGTAAGTGTCCTGCCATGTAAGAAGTCTTTGCACCTAATGCCATTGGTGTATAGCCCAGTGATTTAACGTCCACAACAGCATCTTTTAGCTCATTCCATGTTTCAGGGAACTCATCCCATCCAGCTTCTTTGAAAATTCTTTCATTGTAGTAAACACCAATAAGTCCTGATTCACATGGTATACCATATACGCCATCTTTACCGGGTACTCTATAGTAATTAAGCGCACCTTCTGTAAATCCGCCTCCCCACTCTGGATCTGCTTCAAGGTATGGCTCTACATTTAGAATATATCCTTCATCGATATACTTTTCTAAGTTAGATACCCCTTGAATACGGAAGATGTTTGCCATGGTTCCTGATGAGATATCTGTCTTTAGAATATTATTATAAGAAGAGTCATCCCCTTGTGAATCATCTACTATCACTACTTCTGGGTATTTTGCTTTAAACTCTTCAATCACTTCGTTATAGATTGTAACCTGTGGAGATGTGCCTACCATACGTGTTAAAAGACGGATTTCAATTTTTCCATCTGCGCTAGCCTCTTTACCACCGCCACTACATCCTACTAATACTCCAGCTAAAGTTGTACATGCAAGTCCTAATGCAATACTTTTTCTCATGTTCTTTCCCCCTATTTGTTATTTTTGCTACTTATGTTCTTAGTTTATAATTATTTGAGATAATAAACCATGGACATTTTCTTATTTTTTGTACATTTTATATGTAAATGTATTTTAATTATTTAGTCTAATTTCTACTACTGTAGATTTTTCATCTGGTAATGGATAGCAATCCATTGCTTTCATATCAAAGAAAAAGAATGCATTTTCTCCATACTCTTTAAGATTCCAGAAGAATGTCTCTTGTACTTCTGTACGGTCTTTAAGTAGTCTCATCTGACCAATCTTGCCTGCCATCTCTGATAGACAAACTGCTCCAACTTGCTCTTCCATTACATGAGCATAGAGTTTATCACCTTTTTGTGTAAAACGTCCCCACTCTGGTTTTGGATAATCAGATAGCCCGCAGCCATAGATACTATCGCCATTATCAGCCATCCACTCCCCTACTTCTTCTAGGATTTCTACAGATTCTTTAGGAATTCTACCTGTTGCATCAGGTCCTACATTCAGAATTAAGTTACCATTTTTACTTACGCACTCTATGAGTGTACGTACTACCATCTTACTAGATTTATAGTGCTTATCATGGGCATGGTATCCCCAGTGGTTATTAAGTGTAATACAAGCTTCCCAAGGAATAGGATTATTACCTTCATCAAGGATACCTTGTGGTGGAATCATTTGCTCTGGTGAAGCAAAGTCTCCTGAGTATGGCGTAGGATTAAGTGTACGAATAGACCCTGCATCTTCTGCACTTCCCTCTAGTCTATTATCGATGATAATATGTGGCTGAATGCTTCTTACCATCTCAATAAGCTCTGATGCTTTCCATTTTTCACAATTCATATTCTCATAAGAGAAGTCAAACCACATAATATCTAAGTGTCCATAGTTAGTCAGTAGCTCTCTTACTTGATTATGCATATAAGTCAGATACTGGTCAAAATCATGCTCTTTATCTTTAAAGTCTTCATTGTTTCTCATTGGATGGAACTTGTCCCCGTAGTGTGGGAAGTTCTCATCACGCCAGTCAATAATTGAGAAATATAATCCAACTTTAATACCTTCCTCGCGGAAAGCCTCTAAAAACTCTGCCACTAAGTCCCTCTTACATGGTGCATTAGTAGATTTAAAGTCTGTATACGCTGTATCGTATAAACAAAATCCGTCATGGTGCTTAGCTGTTAGTACGGCATACTTCATACCTGCTTTTTTAGCAAGTCTTGCCCATTCTTTAGGGTTATAATTTTTCGTATCAAATTCTTCAAAGAACTTATCATAATCCTCTTTTGGCATACACTCGTTACTTCTTAACCATTCTCCTCTAGCCGGAATGGCATATAGTCCCCAGTGAATGAACATCCCAAACCTTGCATCCAAATACCATTTAGTACGCTCTGTTCTTTGCTCTATAACATTATTTTTCATAACATATCCTCCTCAAATTTATATTTTCATCATTATAGCATATTGTCCTTTTCCATATAGTCATTCGCCCAATGTTATATTCATTTTTTACATATTTCTAGAATTTTTACATGTTTAATTTTAATTTTTTATATAATATTTTTTATATTAGACTTTAATTCAAATATTTCCTCACTAAACTAGACTATATTATGTATTCTAGTTTATAATATAATATAGATACATTTTACCTAAATCATACATTTATAGGGGACATTTTATGAAACATTCCAAGCTACTTTCTATAAAAAGCAAATTTTTCTCTTCTATGTTTTTAAGTTCTATCCTTATGGTGGCTATTATAACCCTTATAAGTAATACTATCTTTTTAAATTTTTTCATCAAGACTCAAGCTAATTTTTCAGCAAAAGAACTTAGCTATATTCAAAAACAACTAGAATTTTTTATAACATCTACAGACAATTATTCTCGTACCATTATTTCTGATCCACTTATTCAAGCGTTTGCCTCTGACTATAAAAAAAATCGAAATATCCCAGGCCTACAAGTTATTCATTATATTAAAGGTCAAATAAATCATATTATTCAAAACACCAAATACATACATGCTGTATCTCTTTATGATACAAATAGAGCACTACTTGTTTCTACTGATAATCAGGTAACACCTCTAGAGTCTAGCCTTTTAGATTCGCTAGACTCTATTAAATGGATCCCTACTACAAAAAAATCCCCTGTTGCACCTTCTATTTCACTCTATACATTCTCTTGTATACGGCCTTTTTATAGTTACTCTACCGGCGAGCCTTTAGGATACATTGAAATTTCACTTTTAGAATCTGAAATTAGGGCAGCTTTTGATAATCATCTATCAGATACCAATAATATTTTTATTGTAGATCAGTTAGGCATCATCCAGAGTACCAATAGTGGCTATTCACTGCGCAGTATGTATCCTAATTATCAAGGTTTTGATCCAAACAAAAGTTTTCACTACACATTTGGAAGCCGCTTTGCTACTTTTTATCAGTTCGTTCCTGCATTTGGCTCCTATATTATCAACCAAGTCCCCATTCATTTTTTAATGGGTCCTATCTATACATTAATGCTTGTTTGCTTTGGTATTAGTTTGCTTTGTATCCTCCTGTACATACCACTGGCTCATAAGATATCACGTACTATCACACTGCCTATTATGCAAGTTATTCACCATACCCAAAGGATCAAAGAAGGCCTCTGGACACCACTAGAAGTAAGTCAAACAGATACCGACATTTTACTTTTAGTCGATGCCTTTAATAGCATGGTTGTGGCACAAGAGCAGCTAAAAAACAAACTCCTTACTACTCAAAAAGCCAAGGATCAACTTATGCTAGACTTATTGCAAGAACAAATTAATCCACATTTTCTTTATAACACTTTAGATAATATTAGTTCATTAGCTGAAATCGGTGAAACTGATTTACTTCATCAACTCATTTATAATCTAGCTAATTTCTACCGCAAAGGTTTAAACAATGGCAAATCCTATATCTCCATTCAAGAGGAGCTTGATATGATTCGTTCTTACATAGAAATCATGCAGATTAGATATTATGACAAGTTTGACTTTACTATCAACTGCCCTCCCCATTTAATAGCTTGTCCTTGTCTAAAATTTCTACTGCAACCTATTGTAGAAAATAGTATCTACCATGGCATTAAGCCTTTAGCCCATAGAGGTCTCATTCAAATTCATGTTGTAGAAGAAGGTGAAATACTTACCTTTATTATCCAAGATAATGGTATTGGTATTTCTGAAGCCATTTCTAGCACATTGCTTAAAGAAAAAAATGATCATTTTGGCTTACGAAATATCCATGACCGTATTCAGCTTCATTATGGTATGGCTTACGGTGTACATATACAAAATGGTCCTCATGGTGGATGTGAAGTCATGATTACTCTCAGTAAAAAAGGAGGAAATTAATATGCATTTTAATACAGTCATTGCAGATGATGAATACTTTATCAGACAACGCCTAAAAAAAATTATTCCGTGGAATGAACTAAACCTCACCCTAGTAGGTGAGGCTGAAAATGGACTACAAGTCATTAACTTACTAATGACTCATACGGTAGATCTTCTTATTCTTGATATCCAAATGCCCGGTATGACTGGTGTAGAGGTGGCTCAGTATATCTATAATAAAGGTTTAAAAACAAAAATCATTATTTTATCAGGTTATAGTGACTTTGAGTATGCCCAAAAAACCATACGCTTAGGCGTCCTTGACTACTTACTTAAACCCATTGCCCCAGCTTCTCTTAATCAAGCATTATCTGACTGTATCCACAAGATTTCATCCTTTAATCAAGAAGCTATAGATCTTAAAAAATATTACCATTACAAAAAGCAAGTACATCTCAATCAGTTTTTACTAGGTACTATCTCTTTAGATCATTTATATACACACTATCCGCATCTGAAGCTATTTCCTTTTTGTGCATTTATCTCCTTTTTTATTAATGACTCCTCTTCTCAACTCATGGATAGGATTAAGGCTATTTTAGAAGATAACAAGATGACTTCTGAGTATTTCAAGGAATCTGAATCTACCTATTCTCTTCAGATTTTCTTCAAATCTACTGCTGAGCATGAAAAACTTAAGGAAATCCTAGTCCCACTACTTACAAGTTTTGATAACTATACTTTTGCAGTCATTGGAGAACTCTTTTATATTGAACGCAAATGGCTGCCTTATCATAAAAAAACTTTACAAGCCCTTAATAACCGTTACTTCTCTAAAGACTCTTATATTCAGTACTTACAACCCCCTAATTTGTCTCTAGAGTATCATAAGTCCCTATCAAAAATTAGACAAAAGCTTACTGCTTTTATTAACTCAAAGGATGAAGAGGCTTTTATCTCCTACATAGAAGAGTGTTTTACTGATATCATACAAAAATCCGATTGCCAGTATCTACAAACCATTCTTTATGAAATTTTACTGACCTATACCATCTACTATCCTCAAATGATTGACTTAGAAATAACTATCAATGAATTTGTCTCTAACCTACTAGATGAGGACTATGTATTAGAACATCTTAAAACCTTAATGATTTCCTACGGTATGCGATGCCTTTCAAAATCTGAGACCTTACCATCAGATATTATTGTTAGTCAAAAGATTATAAAGTATATTGAGGCACACTATACCGAATTAGATCTTTCCGTATCCAAAATAGCTGACTTCTTTGATTTTAATACGTCTTACATAGGCACACTTTTCAAAAAGGTTAATAATCAATCACTACTACACTATATCACTACTGTAAGATTAGATGCTTCTAAGCACCTACTTGATAGTCAAAAATATAAAGTCTCTGAAATAGCCGAAATGGTTGGGTATTCTGATGTATTCTATTACAGTAAGCGATTTAAAAAGATGTATGGGTATTCTCCAAAAGAATATACTCTAGTTAAGATGAGTAGCCATTGATTTAAGTTAATCACACCCTAATAAAGGCGAACACGTTAAGACTCAATGTGTTCGCCTTTATTAGTTATATGCTTTAGCCTTTTGCTATATATTCGCTCTAAAATCTAGTTCAAAAGGAAGTTCTTCCTTTAACTCTTTCTGCTCCTGGATAATCTCCCATAACTGTGAGGTAAAGCATTCTCCCTCACGAATATCTTCAACTTCTAGATAGCCATTTCCTCTTAAAACCTCTTCCGCCTTTATTACTTCACCACATTTAGCATAGGCTAAAGCTTCATGTGCTCTGATACGTGTATTTTCTCTCATCTCTTTTGGTAATCCTTCAATAACTTCTAACAAAGTCTCATACGCCTCATAGGTCACTAAAATACCCATACAATCTTTAGTCAGTCCTACATCTTTCGGCCTTAATGCCATTGCTTTTAGACTGTACTCTATAGCCTTTTCTTTATTTCTAGTATTCCCATAGGCAATGGCTAAGGCATGATAATTAAACACTGTATCTTCAAGCGCCAATGCATGTTCTAAGGATACTATTGCTTCTTGTGTTTTATTTCTAACTAACTGATTAAGCCCTAGATGATACCAAGTGTACCAATTTTCTTTATCCTTCTTTTCTACAGCTTCTTGTAACAATTCATAATAAGTATCTTCCATCATATAAGAAGTTGGCATCTCATTCCCCTTATGATCACCTAAGGTTTTTTCACGCATAAGTCTTACCCAGTCATTGTGAGTTTCTACACCGCCAAAATCCAAGTGCTCACTTAATGTATCTATTTGACTTATTTCTCTTCTATAATTTTCTATGGCACCAAATGCACTGCCATATTCTACAGTTTTTGCCGCTTTAAGTGCTATAGAGCCTCTCGTATGCACAAGAGTTTCTTCCAACTCGCTAATAGGTAATTGCTCTTCCAAGACTCCTTCGACTTCTTCTCTTAAGGTTTCCCAGTCTCCTCCTACTAGCTCTGCATTTACCTGCACTGCGCCATAAGCTTCTATCCACTCCCACTCACTTTGCCCCGGCATAGGCAAACAGCCATATTGAGTTTTTGCAAGACCTGCTTGAATTTCTATGTAGCTCCCCGCTTGATGTGTTAAGTAGTTTTGCCATCTTCTACTGCCTTGACTTTGCCCCCACACAAAAAGTTTTCTCCCTTGTAATCTACTAGTAGAAGTCTGAATCATACCATAACCCTTTTCATCTAACTGCGTAATGTACTTTCTTTTTTCATCTGGTATATCAAAGAAATAATCTACTGTTCTAGGAATTTTCTTAGGATATGTAATATCTACCTCATCCACTATAGGCATCTCCACTTTATATACAGTCCCATCTCCATTCGTATATGCACTATCTGCATCCACTACCAATCTACCCTTTTCAAGTTCTGGTACTGCCATGTTACTCCACCAATACATAGGTACCATCTCTTTATTGGAGTTCACAATTCTCATACGACAAAGTAAAAACTTTGAGTCTTCTGGTAAAAAGAAATCCATCTGATAGGTTACCTTACGAATTCTTTCATATTCATACATTCTTAGAACACTCATACCATCTACTTCTAATATACCTACAAATAATTGATCACAAGTAAAAGGTGAATGTCCTATGACCCCTATATTCCATTCGACCCCTCCACTTACCCATGCATTTCGAACCGCTAGATTACTCGGTCTCATCACATCATTCACATAGAGCAGCTCTTTGCCTGCCACCTTATCATAAAGAGACCATAATCTTCCGCCTAAGCTCGGAATAAAAATAGCTTTAATATAATTATTTTCAAGTCTTACACTTTTTATTTCTTGCTCCTCTAGCTGTCTTGTATAGGTATTTTGCTGTGTATAGGGATAAATAGTAGGTATAGTGCCAAACCCAACCTTAACCGAATCATTATCATCTAATTTACTTACTAGACCATTTTGTAAAATCTCTATTTGTGAAATAAAGGGTACACTCTTCGCCTCATTCCACTTACTTGCTCTCATTACCACTGTTTCAAAATTTAATACGGTTCCCATTTATAAATCTCCTTCTTATGATCATTTAATAGTCTCTACTACTATCATAGAATATTATCATTTTTCATTAAATAGATTATCTTTACCTAAGATTGTACTTTTCCAAAACTTTCTACAAAGGATTTTCTAAATATGTTATAATGTAACTATTATTTATTGTAAGGAGATTGCTATGTATCAAATTTTCGAATGTATTCATGACTCTATTTGCGTCTTAAATAAAGAACAAAAAATTATTTTTTGCAACAATGCATTTTTAAACCATTTAAAATATGAAGATTTAGTAGGACAATCTCTAGCTGAGATTATCTTGCCTAATCAAAAGTGGTTATCAGAGAGAGAAACTAGCTTGAATAAAACAATTCTTACACTTAAGTCCCATAGCGGTGATGCGCTACTATTTTGCGTTGACCAAGTTGACTCTACCATAAATGGACAACCTGTCCATGTTTTAATCCTTCATCCTTATGAAGATAGTTATTATACTAAACAAGACTTAGAAAACTTACTCGATTATTTGCCTTTTCATATTTGGACCAAGAACACTCATTCCGAATATACTTATATTAATCAAAAATATGCACAGTGGATTAGCCCTAATCAAAATAAACAAGAAATTCTTGGACAACTGGAATGCCTTTATTGGAATGAAGACCTTATAAGTTACTTTAACAGAACCGATCAGCAAGTTTTAGAATTCAATAAGGCCATCATCATCCCCGAGGTGCTTACTATTAATGATTCCACTGTCCATTGGCAAACACATAAAATTCCTATTTCAAGTCATTCTGATAAAATAGATTCCATATTGGGTCTTACTACTATGACTAATGATAGTAATCAAGTAGAAGTCTCCCTAGCTCATGCCAATCGCCAGCTTAATATGCTTTATGACATCACCAAATCTCCAGTTACAGACCTTAATTCCCACAATATTTTACAACACCTAAGCACCCTTATTGGTCAGTATTTAACCGCCTGTGCACTCTGTATCTTTGAGTATGATTCTCTTAGTAAAGATCTAGTTTCACGTGCCGTATATGGTGATTTCTCTACTATATTCCCTATACAGACAAGAATTCAACTTGATGAGAAAGCCCTTAATATGATAATGTCATTTAGTGATTCTGTTTGTGTCCTAGATATCTCTCAGATTACTTCATCTGTCCCTTTTTACAATTTTCTAATTGATACCTTCAAAGCACATGATATAAATCATTTTTGTAGCTATCTTATCAAAGAAGATACTGAGTTATTAGGGGTTGTATGGGTGGGCTATCCCCATACTTATAAGCCTATTTCCGTTCAAGATAATTTTATTCAAACTCTTTGTAGTCAAATACATAGCATTATTAAAAACACTTCATTAATTCAAAAAGCACAATCCGAAAGAAAAAAAAGAGAACTTGCTGAAGCACAAGCTCTTCAACTTGAAAAAGCAATGACTATTGAAAGTATGAAAAATGAATTCTTCACAAATATTTCTCATGAACTTAAAACACCTATAAACATCTTACTTTCAACCAATGATTTACTAAACTACTTTTATGAAAACAATATGATTTCTACTTCTTCAGATGTAAACTTCTCTAAATATACGGGTATCATCAAACAAAATTCTTATAGGCTCTTACGCTTAATCGGTAATTTGATTGATATTACCAAAATAGAAGCTGGCGAGTATCCACTCCAATTAGGTCTGTATAATATTGTTAATATTATAGAAGAAACGACGCTTTCTATCAAAGATTATATTGAGTCAAAAAGTCTTCATCTTCTTTTCGATACGGACATCGAAGAGTGTTTTATACCTTGTGACGCAGAGCATATTGAACGTATTATGCTTAATCTATTATCTAATGCTGTAAAATACTCTCATTCAGATGATGAAATTTATGTATCTATCACTCATACCTCTACGCTATTACGAGTCTGCGTCAAAGATACGGGTATAGGCATCCCTTCAGATAAGCTAGATTTCATCTTCCAACGATTCGGGCAAGTCCATACGACCTTATCAAGACCTGCTGAAGGAAGTGGTATAGGCCTATCTCTTGTCTATGCCTTAGTTGAAATGCACGGAGGCCATATTAAGGTCGAAAGCACCTTAGACGTGGGTAGTACTTTTACCTTTGAATTACCTATTACAACGTCTCACTCTATTTCTGAAGCTATTTCTAAACCAACATCTTCTGTGTGTTCACTTTCTAAAAACTCTATAGAAAGTTGTCATATTGAATTCTCAGATGTCTATTGCTAATACAGGTACAACATAAGGGGCGATTAGTATAACTATTACTAATCACCCCTTATGTGCTTTATAAACTCGTTTGTAGACATGGGTTTTGCATAATAATATCCTTGTGCAATATCACACCCCATGGTGCGAAGTACCTTTACTTGTTCAATATTTTCTACACCCTCTGCTACTGTTGTTAAATCTAATTTTTTAGCCATATGAATGATACTTTCGATAATATCTCTTCCACGCTTATCATCCATGGATTCATTCAAAAATACTTTATCAATTTTTGTTATGTTTTAGAAATCAAGCTTTTCTTACGTATTTTCTAATCTCATCCAACAAACCGCGACATAACTTATGTAGATTTGTACAAACTTCACATGACT
>JAVVPO010000043.1:0-1498 GCA_036655715.1 Cellulosilyticaceae bacterium
TGAACCGTATTTGGGAACATATCCACACAACATACCTTTTTCACCTTGTAACCTGCTTCTTCAAACAATGGTAAGTCTTTTGCTAATGAAGTTGGTTTACATGAGATATAAAGTAATTCTTTTGCATCAAATCTGATGATTTTTTGAATTGCTTTTGGATTGATGCCCTCTCTTGGTGGATCAAGTACGATAAGTTCTGGTTTAACTTCTAACTGGTCTACTTGAGCAAGTACATCCCCTGCTATAAAGTGGCAGTTATCTAAGTTATTAAGTGCTGCATTTGCTTTAGCTTTTACTACAGCTTCTTCTACAATTTCTATGCCGTATACTTCTTTGGCTTTTGTTGCCATAATTTGAGCAATTGTTCCTGTACCTGAGTATAGGTCAAATACTAGTTTGCTAGTAATGTCTTCTGGCATTTCAAGGGCAGTTTTGTAGAGTACTTCTGCTCCTTTTGTATTTGTTTGGAAGAAGGAGAATGGTGAGATCTGGAATTCTAATCCTAATATAGTTTCTGTCAGTGTATCATGACCATAGATAGTTGTTACTTTATCTGGTTTTACAGCATCTGCAAGCGTATCTGTGATGGTATGAAGCACACCTGTTACTTTGCCTGTTGTCCCTAGGGATACGAGTTCATTAGCAAGTGGTGTAAGGTCAAAATCACTCTGTGATGAAGTAACAATATTAATGAGTAAATCACCTGTTGTCTCAGATCTTCTAATGAGTAAGTAACGCATGAATCCTTCGTGACTCTTCTTTTGATAGAAAGGAAGGTTATAAGCCATTGTATATCTAAGCACATATCTTAAGACTCTACTAAAATCTTCATCTACTAATTTACAGCCATCTACTGTAATAATATCAAAAGTACTTCTCTTACGGTGCATTCCTAATGCTACTGGTCCATTTTTACATTCATCGCCAAAGGAGTATTCCATCTTATTACGGTACTCCCATTGGCTTGGACTACCAATAACCCCTAAATCTTCGTAGCCTTCTATACCGGCATGACCTAAAAGTGTACGTACTTGTTCGTGTTTGTGAGAAAGTTGCATCTCATAAGGAATATGTTGTAAGCTGCATCCACCGCAGAGTCCAAAGTATGAACATTTAGCTGGAACAAAGAAATCAGGATTTTCTACTACTTGATGAATTCTACCATCCCACTTACCTTTTCTTTTTTTACATAGTCTTACTTCTAATTTTTGTCCTATAAAAGCATCTACTACGTGAACAGGGATACCTTCTTCAGTATATAAAACGCCTTTATTAGGAAATTTGATTTTTTCTATTGTTCCTTGGATGATTTCATTTTTTTTCGCCATAAAAACTCCTTTATTCTCTATATGAGTCATTTTAATTATTGTTCTATAGTGTCATTATAATATCAACGTTTATTGTTACATATCCTTTTTTAATTTGCAAGTACTTTATAGAATTAATCATGTTTGTTGAAATTATAGTCTAGTTTTAAAGTATAATATAATTAAGAAAT
>JAVVPO010000043.1:1598-19961 GCA_036655715.1 Cellulosilyticaceae bacterium
TTTAAAATAGTAAATGAAAAGAGACGATATATTATCAAAAAAATTGATAATATATCGTCTCTTTTCATTTCAATATGTTCTACTCTTCTTCATAGTTGTGGAAGATATCTTGGATATCATCATCGTCCTCAAGAAGGCCTATCATTTTATCCCATGCCTTAAGATCAGCTTCTGATGTAATAGTTGCATATGTCTGTGGAATCATCGTTACTTCAGCTGATACCATTGGAATGCCAGCAGCTTCAATAGCTGCATAAACTTCTGCAAAAGCATCTGGGTCTGTAGTAATTGAGTATCCTTCTTCTTCTGCTTCGAAGTCATCTGCACCAGCTTCAATAGCAAGCATCATAAGTTCATCTTCATCCATGTCTGTTTCTTCGCGGTCAATAACGATTTGACCTTTTTTGTCGAACATAAAAGATACACAACCGAGTGTTCCCATGTTACCGTTTCCTTTAGAAAAGGCAGAACGTACGTTAGCAGCTGTACGGTTTTTATTATCTGTAAGTGTTTCAACGATTACGGCTACTCCATTTGGACCGTATCCTTCATAAGTAATGTATTCGTAATGAACTGAACTATCTTCACCAGCAGCTTTTTTGATATTTCTTTGAATCGTGTCATTTGGCATATTGCTTGATTTAGCTTTAGCTATAATGTCACGAAGCTTTCTATTAGTTGTTGGATCTGCTCCACCTTCTTTAACCGCTACAGTGATTTCTCTACCCATTTTAGTAAAGATTTTACCTTTTTGTGAATCATTTCTTGCTTTTTTATGCTTAATATTGGCGAACTTTGAATGTCCTGACATATTAAATTTTCCTCCTTAAACTTTAGTAACTAACTTGATTATTGTATCATATTCACTATCTAATTAGCAATATAAGGTATTGTAATCAGACAATATTCGCCTTCAGCTATAGATACTTCGGCATTGGTACTATCTATAAGCCACTTTTGGAAGTTCTCTTGATTATTTATTTCTACTTCTACAATAAAAGTTACAATATCTGTATACTGAGATTCACGAATTGTATAGCCTTTTTCATTAAGAATGTATTGCACCCTACCGGAGAGTGTATAAGACATTTGGATGGCAAACAGACGGATGCGAACTTTTTGAACAAGCCCGGCTTCTAATACGCCTTCTTTAGCAGACTTGCCATAAGCACGGACAAGACCGCCTGTGCCCAGTAAGGTCCCACCAAAATAACGTGTAACAATAATAAGGGTGTTTTTGATATCCTCACCTTTTAATACATCAAGTATAGGCTTACCAGCTGTACCTTGTGGTTCACCATCATCACTAAACCTCTGAATTTCATTTTTTTCGCCTAGTTGATAGGCATAGCAATTATGTGTGGCATCCCAGTATTGCTTACGAAGTCTTACCAGGTGAGCATCTGCTTCCTCTTGAGAAGCAATAGGAAAAACACTTGCTATGAATCTAGATTTCTTCTCGATTATTTCTGTTTGCGCTTCTGCCTGTATAGTAATATATTTATCTAGCATGTTTTCCACCTTAAATTTTTAATATAGAACCTCTTAAAAGATATTTTCAAGGGGCTTTTTGTCTATTATATTATCATAAAATGCATGAAAATCCTATGTCTACTTCGAGAAATAGCTTATGGGAAAACCTTTGCTATATGTTTTTAAGTTATTTAGGACTGTATTACCCTCAGTTTCTTGAAGCGGTATAGGCTGATAGTTATTTATATCTTTCTCTGAAGATATGCGGCAAGGTATGACCTTACTTTCTACAGAAGTAATCTCTGTATCTGTGAGTCTAAAGGTTTCTTGATAAATGAAGGTTTCTTTATTAGCTGGATTCCGATTGCCACCAAAACTGAAATTGCCCATGCTATAGACAATTGTTTTATCTTTATATTTCTCAAGGCCTTGTGTCACATGAGGATGTGAACCTAATACTAAGTCAACACCTTGGTCAATCATATAATAAGCAAGGTTTTTTTGTGTGTTATTTGGATAATGTTCGAGTTCAACGCCCCAATGCATCATGGCAATGACTAAATCAGCCTGCATATGAGCTGTATCAATCTGTTTTTTTAGTTTATCTTTAGTACTTTGACTAGCATCCCAGCCTTTAGCACCAATCAGGGCTACACGGATACCGTTAATTTCTTGGTACATAATAATATCTTCGCCAAAATAAGCTATCTCCGATTTGTCTAAAGCCGATTTTGTTTGGTTATAGCCTTCTAATCCATAATCCATCGTATGGTTATTGGCTAGATTAACAGCTTCTATACTTCCCAGCGTTAGAATTTCAGTATAGATAGGCTCTCCTCTCATGACAAACTCTTTCTGCGTGCGCTTACCACTTGTTGTTAGTGGCCCTTCTAGATTAACTAGCGTTAAATCATCGTGCTTAAAGATAGGAGACACATGCTTGAAAAAGTAATCATAGCCATTTTTCTTAGCTACTGTATCGAATCTATTCCAATTACTTTGTCCATAGTAATAACCAAGCGTCACATCCCCTGCGGCAGAAATTGTAATAGTTTTTTCTTCCTTTGGAATAGCGCAGTAAGTATTTAAACTTGAAGCAAGTGTTATAAGTAAAAGGCTTACTTCAAACATTTTTTTTGTAAATCTCACCTTATTTCCCTCCTAACTCATAATACAAAAAAACAGCTAAAATAGCTGTCTCTAATTTATATAATCATCTAGGATATCTACCATAGTTGTAAGTGTAACAAGACCATCATTCATTTTAGTAGCAAGGTCAAAAGCTTCGCAGTGATTATGTGTAAAATATTCATAATCACAAAGTAGTTGATCTGAAGACTCTTCTTCTATTTCAACCCCATATATATTATCTCTTTTCACCACATAGTACTTTACTAAAAATTGATTAATATTTTTCTCACCTATAAAGGTCTTTTCAAACATCATTGTAAATCCCCCTTCTATTACGCCCCTGTTAATATATAGTTGAGTATACAAGATTTAAAGACATTTGAATAGAAAAAAATATCGCACTAAATGAGTAAAAGACAGGGGTATCGACAAACAAATTACAGGATATGGTAATTTGCTTGAAGTGTAATAGATACTTGTACTATTGTTTGTCTTTTTTGTCGAGAAGTGCGATATTTTTATGGACTACTTAACCAATTGAGTTAATTTTCGACAAGAGATGGGATGACATAATCTTTAATGCGATAATACTTATCCTTGTGAAGGTATCCTTTAAGTGAAACACCTTCATTAAGATATTCTTCTTCTAATTTCTCACCATTGCTATGACAAAAAGCAAGAAGCTCTGGTTCTGTGTAAGGAAGCATAATGTCAAATGACTTCATTTCATCGTATAAAATATCTTCTATCATCTGTAATAATTTATCGGTATTAATCCCATTTTTTGCTGAGATAGCTACTTCATATTCTGCTTTATCATCTTTTAAATAAATATCTGGTGCTTGATCTATCTTGTTGTAAACAGTAATAAGTGGCATATCTTTGATATTAAGTTTATCTAATGTGTCATAAACGATTTCTTGATGAGTCTGGGCATGTACAGAGCTTGCATCCGTTACATGTAAAATAATATCTGCATACTTAGCTTCTTCTAAAGTAGAATAGAAGGCTTTAACTAAGTGGTGAGGAAGCTTTCTAATAAATCCTACTGTATCTGTTAGCATAATCTCTGAACCACTAGGTAGTTTTACTGCGCGTACTGTGGGGTCAAGAGTCGCAAATAGCTGATTTTGTACATAAACATCACTACCACTTAATGTGTTTAAGAGTGTAGATTTTCCTGCATTTGTATAACCTACGATAGCGACTACAGGTACTTTATTCTTTTCTCTTCTTGTTCTAAGGAGACCTCTATGTCTTTCCATATCAAGAATCTCTTTTTGAAGAATTTCTATACGTGTACGAATATAACGTTTATCAGTCTCAAGTTTTTTCTCTCCTGGACCTCTGGTTCCTATGCCGCCGCCTTGTCTTGAAAGCATTTGTCCAAAACCACTTAATCTAGAGTATTGGTATTTAAGTTGAGCCATTTCAACTTGAAGTTTACCTTCTTTGGATCTAGCTCTTTGGGCAAATATATCTAGGATAACCATCGTTCTATCCATAACCTTGGCACCTATCACCTCTGATAGATTTCTCATTTGTACAGGAGATAATTCATCATCACAAATGGCACCTGTCGCACCGTGTAGTTCTAATAGTTCTTTGATTTCTAATACTTTTCCACTTCCAATATAATGGCCTGGGCTGATGCTATCTACTCTCTGAAGAACTTTTACAGCAACTGTGGCCCCGGCAGTTGCTACTAATTCTTCTAATTCATCAAGACTTTCCCAAGCATCTACCTCCTTGAAATTTTTCTTTTGGGCTGCAAATAATATAAATTTTTCTGGTATTGTATTTGTATTTTCCATTTGTATCCTTTCTCTAACTACTGCTCTACTCTTATTATGATTGAGCTATTCTACTCTTATTATACCAAATATTTACCACTTTTTATACAACAAAAGCTACCTCCTTGGAGATAGCTTTCTTTTGAAATAGATTAGACTCTAAAAAGTAATTCACTATAAGTTGGAATTGGCCAGATTTTCTCATCTATGATTGTCTCAAGTTCATCTGCTGTAGCACGTAGTTTTTCCATACATGGCATAACATCTGATCTGAATCCTCTAGCTTTAACTAAACCATCTTCAATAGTATGAACTTCTTTAAGCGTTGATTCTAATGTATCAATATGTGTTTTAAACTCATTAAGTCTAGTCGTTAACTCTGTGAGTATAGAAGTTTGTGCGTCAAAGTTAAAGTTTCCTAAGTTAGTAAGAATACTTACATTTTCAGCTACTTTTGTTGTATATTCAATAGCTGCAGGTAAAATTTGTGTTTTTGCCATGCTAAGCATTGTTCTTGCTTCTATATTAAGTGTCTTTGAGTATTCTTCAATCATAATCTCATATCTAGCACGCAATTCAATCTCATTAAAGACTTTGGCACGGCCAAATAAATCAATAGCTTTATCTGTAATGAGAGCAGGAATAACATCTACTGTTGCCTTAAAGTTTGGTAAGCCTCTTCTTGCAGCTTCTTCGACCCACTCTTCTGAATAACCATTACCATCAAAGATAATACGTCCATGATCTTTAAGTGTATGGCGAACAATTCTTCTTACAGATTTTTGTAAGTCCTGAGTTTCCTCAAGTTCTTTGGCAAAGCTATTAAGAGCATCTGCTACAATGGTATTAATAATAACATTGGCTTCAGAAATGCATCCTGAAGAAGGGAACATTCTAAATTCAAATTTGTTTCCTGTGAAGGCAAATGGTGATGTACGATTTCTATCTGTTACTTCTTTTCTAAGCCTTGGCATAGTCGCTACGCCCATCTCCATAAGCTCTTTAGTCATATCACCTGCATCTTCACCTTTAGCCACATGATAGAATAGTTCTGTTAAGTGATCACCTAAGAATACAGAGATAATAGCTGGTGGCGCTTCATTTGCTCCAAGTCTATGGTCATTTCCTGCGGTTGCGGAAGAGAGTCTCACTAAGTCGGCATGTGTATCAATTGCTTTTAAGATGGCAGATACAAAGATTAAGAATGGTAAGTTTTCTTTTGGATTCTTGCCTGGTGAAAATAAATTTTTACCTGTATCTGTTACAAGTGACCAGTTATCATGTTTTCCTGAACCATTAACACCTCTAAATGGTTTTTCATGAAGTAAACAAGCAAGCTCATGACGATTAGCTACTTTTTGAAGGACTTCCATAACAAGTTGATTTTGATCGGCAGCTACGTTTGCTGTTGCGAAAATAGGTGCTAATTCATGCTGTGCTGGTGCAACTTCATTATGTTTTGTCTTAGAAGGTACGCCAAGTTTCCAAAGTTCTACGTCAATCTCACGCATGAATTTACCGATTTTTTCTTTGATACTTCCGTAGTAATGATCTTCCATTTCTTGACCTTTTGGAGGCATTGCACCAAAGAGTGTTCTACCTGTAAAGATAAGGTCTTTTCTTTGCTGATATTGTCTTTTGTCTACTAAGAAGTATTCTTGCTCTGCACCTACTGTTGTAATAACTTTCTTTACATCTGTTTCCCCTAAAGCATGTAGTATACGAATAGATGCTTCTTCAATAACTTCCATCGAACGAAGTAAAGGCGTTTTTTTATCAAGAGCTTCTCCTGTATGAGAATAGAAAGCAGTTGGGATACAAAGTGCTACCCCACTTGTATCTTCCTTTAAGAAGGCAGGAGAGGTACAATCCCATACTGTATACCCTCTTGCTTCAAAAGTTTGTCTAAGTCCACCTGATGGGAAAGATGAACCATCTGCTTCCCCTCGTATAAGTTCCTTGCCTGAGAATTCCATAATTACTCGGCCTTCTGTAGTGGGTGATAAGAATGAATCATGTTTTTCGGCTGTACGACCATTCATTGGTTGGAACCAATGTGTAAAGTGTGTTGCCCCATGTTCAATCGCCCAATCTTTCATTGCATTAGCTACAACTTCAGCTACTTGTGCATCTAATTGTAATCCTTCATCAATTGTTTTATGAATCTGTTTATATGTAGACTTTGGTAGCCTTTCTCTCATGACTTTATCGTCAAATACATTTTTGCCAAATAACTCAGATAAGTTGATTATTTCCATTTTCAAACCCCTCTTTTATATGAATTTTAAATTTTTAGAATATTTGTATATTAAAAAAAGCGTCCTCAAATAAGAAGAACGCCATTGTTCATAATAGTTTTACGTAACCCCATTGTCACGTGATTGTTTACTTAATTAATATATCATGGGTAGGTTAGATTGGCAACTCTTAAAAATATCTAAAATAACTAATTAGTTGTTTTAACTCTTGTGCATAATTACAAATCTTTTTTGTATAAAATTTTTTTAGCAACATCTTCTTTTGAAAGCTTTGTGTTCATACTACATGTTTGAATGTATTTATGGGCTTCCGGTTCGCTCATGCCTCTAGTTCGTATTAAATGCTCTTTTGCTTCTTTAAGGTAATCGTGTTCTTTTAACTCTTTGGTTAAGTAATTAAGTTCTGCTTTAAGCTTTCTTACGGTTTTTACACTATTAATAAGTAATGTAATAGATTGTAGTAAGACTTGCTTACTTAAAGGTTTTTGTATGCAAGCAAAACCAAAGTAATACTGCATATCATAAAAGTAAGTTGCTTCTGTATCATTTGCCAAGATGATAACAGGAATAGTATATCTATCAATAGCAATATGAGCTACTTCTTTTGCTGAAATACCTTTGATTGTAGGCTCTAATATTAATAAATCAACTTGATTTGTAGCAATTCTTCGAAGAATGTCTTGGCCATCTTCACAATGAGCAAGTAATCTATAGCCATTTTGAGTTAAACACGGTGAGAGAACTTGCGCCATATTCTTTTGCGAAGTTCCAACTATAATTTGAATGTCCATAAAATATCCTCTTAATACTTAGAAAGATATTTATTAATTTCCCAAGGATGAACTTGCATATTGTATTCGGTACACTCTATCTTTTTAGCCTTAATAAAGTTAGAGTAGATATGTTGACCGAGCGCCTCTTTAATCACACAATCGTGCTCTAAAAAGCTAATAGCACTCTCTAAAGAAGTTGGTAATTGATCAATCACCTCATTATGCTTACTTGGCTCTATTTGATTTTTAATGCCATCTAAGCCCGCAGCTAAACACACAGCAATGGTTAGGTAAGGATTGCATGCTGGATCAGGACTTCTAAGTTCGATACGCGTACTTTTACCTCTACCACTTGGGACTCTAATAAAAGGATTATGAGCGCAAACAGACCAACCAATATTAACAGGTGCTTCAAAGCGTGGGACAAGTCTTTTGTAGGAGTTAATAGTTGGATTGGCAATAGCTGTAATAGCTTTTGCATGTTTTAGCAGTCCTCCAATAAAGTAATAAGCTTCTTTGGATAACTTGTATTCATCTTTTTCATTATAGAAAAGGTTTGCTCCTTCTTTAAAAAGAGACATATGGCAGTGCATACCTGACCCATTTATGCCATAGACAGGCTTTGGCATAAATGATGCATGTAAACCATGTCTTTGTGCAATAGCTTTAACAATCATTTTAAAAGTTACAATATTATCAGCTGTTGTTAAAGCCTCATCATATTTAAAATCAATTTCATGCTGGCTAGGGGCTACCTCGTGATGCGTTGCTTCTATTTTAAAGCCCATGTTCTGTAATGCAATACACATATCTCTTCTAGCATTTTCGCCTAAATCTGTATGACCTAAATCAAAGTAGCTTGCTTGATCATAAGTAATGGTAGTCGGCATATTATTTTCATCGGTATTGAATAGGAAAAACTCACATTCTGGGCCTACATAAAAAGTATAATCTTCTTTGCTAGCCCTCTCTAGTATTTTTGAGAGAATATATCTTGGGTCACCTTCAAAATGATTTTTGTTAGGAAGTGCTATATCGCAAATGATACGTGCGACATTTCCTTGATGTGAGGGAAAGGGTAAGATAACAAAACTATCTAAATCAGGTACTAAAAACATATCTGATTCTTCTTCTCTTATAAATCCTTCAATAGAGAGTCCATCAAAAATAATTCTATTATCTAGTGCCTTTTCTAATTGTTCTTTAGGAATAGCCACATTTTTTAAATTACCTAATATATCTACAAATTGTAGTCTAATAAATTCTATGTTATTTTCTTCAACAATACTTAAAATATTTTCTTTTGTTAGCTTAGATGCCATAGACAGGCTCCTCCTCAGACTTATCTTGTATAGGAATTTCTTTTCACTAAGCTTATTATTTCATAAAATAACTAAAACGACAACCGTATTATTCCATTCCTCCATCTGGCAGTACTTCTAGAATATCTTGTTCTGGTATATTAACATAGCTTGGAGGTACTTTCCCAGAGATAACTTTATCAATAAGCATAACGCGTCTTTTAACCACCACTTGCTCTGAAAAAAGTGGGACAACCACTTGAATAGTTACTTCTATATCTAACCAAACCGTGTGGTTAACCTGGTTAATACCTGTAGATTGTATCTGGTTATCATAATCTATCTCCATGGTTCCAATGGGTAGAACTTGGACACTAATATCTGGACCCATATTAGCAAAGATACGGCTTCCTGTTAAATTACCCAGTGGAATTTTAAAAGATACCGTCCCAATATTTTGAAGTTCCTCTGTGGATTTCGAGACAATTTCTGCACATAGATTATTAATCAGTATAGAATTTACATTCCAGGAGATAAGTTCACCTAAGTCATTGTAATCATAACTTAATAAGTCCTCTACAGTTATTTGGCTACTAGCTAAAGTCTGAGATATAGATTCGTTAATAGCCTCTGTTGCAATAGAGGTGGCTTTCATTTTAGCCATTGCCATAACTGTTGGCATAACTTCTTTATCTAATTGTATATAAATTAGTGAAAATATGGCAATAATGGATAGGATGGCTAACATTCCTTGAATTTTATGGCTAATGTTATTATTTCTATGATATGAAGTATAGGATTTAGGATAATTATAGGATTTATATTGAATAGGTCTGCGTCTTAGCATACATTTCCTCCTCTAATAGCTTTGTACCTAATATATTCCCTATAGGCTTGTACAAATGCCAAGCTATTAAAAAAGAATGTTAACAACTTATGACTATTCAGTAAGCGCCTTGATTTTTCTATAAATAAGTTGCTCATAAAACTTAGTAGCTACTTTATAAGAAGGAAAATCAAATTGATACTGACACTTTTTATATTGTAAGTTGACTCTAATAGACCATAGTTTTTCTTGTATAGTGACATCCTTAATCTCTGAACAAGCTAATTTATAGTTATTATCTTTATTTTGTATAACGACATACTCATCTCCTAAAAAAACACGATAACGTACATGATTCATTTTACACTTATATTTCGCTAAAATTTTGAAATGAGCTTCTCTATTAAAACTAAAAGAGCTACTAATGGCATCATCTGATAAGGGGCTATTTTTAAAAAAGTGATTTAAGTTCATAATATTTTCTCCTTAATATACTCAATAATTACTATTAGTATAACTTTTACATAGATATTTATGTATTTAACATCCATGTAAGGGATTAAAATAAATTCCCTTTTGCCCAAAGCCTATATATTTGGTATAATAATTGAATGAGGAGGATGAAGCATATGAATTATTCGAAAGATTCAAAGAGCAAAAAAAATGAATCTACTAAAAGTAAGAGCAACAAAGATGAACCTACTAACAACAAAAAGAAAAAGAAAAAAACAAAAATAACTATATTTCGCATATTACTTGTATCATTTATAATTGCTATTTTTGCTGTATTTGGAGCAGGATTAGGCCTGTTTATCGGGGTTATCAAAAGTGCTCCTGATGTATCAGAGCTAGAACTTAAACCTACTACAGATTATACATCTTTTATTTTCGATGAAAATGGAGAAGAAATGGACCGCTTATCTGGTGGTGAAAATAGAATTTACGCAACATTAGATCAAATCCCATTGCATTTACAACAAGCTGTTGTAGCCATTGAAGATGAAAGATTCTATGAGCATAATGGTATAGACATTAAAGGAATACTTAGAGCGATTGTTAAGAACTTCTCCACTGGTGAACTAACAGAGGGAGCAAGTACTATTACTCAGCAGCTTATCAAAAATAATATACTAACAACTGAGAAGAAATTTACTCGTAAAATTCAAGAACAGTATTTAGCTATTCAATTTGAAAAAGTTTATGCCCAGGAATATGGTCAAAAAGGTGCTAAGGATCTTATCTTAGAGTATTACCTTAATACTATGCCACTCGGCCGTGGGACAAACGGTGTACAAGCTGCCGCTAACCGCTACTTCAATAAAAATGTTTCAGAGCTTACGTTAGGTGAGAGTGTAGTACTTGCTTGTATTACACAAGCACCAACTAAATATGACCCTATCTCTAATCCTGAAAATAACTACGAAAAATCAGAACGTATTCTTATTAAAATGGTAGAGCAAGGCTATATTACAGAAGAAGAAAAAAATGTTGCTTTAATAGAAGATCCTTACAAGAACATTCAAGCAGCCAATCAAAAGCATACTGAAAAAGCTAACCATAGTTACTTTGTAGATGCGCTTATTGACTCAGTTATTGATGATTTACAAGCCGAAAAAGGAATGACTTTACCACAAGCTAATAACTTATTATTTGGCGGTGGCGTAAGTATTTATACAACTTTCAATCCAGCTATGCAAGAGTCTGTTGATAACTATATGTCTGATGATAGTTTATTCCCTAATAATGCTTATGAACTTAAACTAAATTATAGTGTGACCGTAAAAAAAGCTGATGGTACGATTATTAACCGCGGTGGAGAAGGTATTGTAAAAAGTGAAGACGAAGTTGAAGCTTTCAAACAATCCAAACTTACGGATTGGGGCATCACAGCCGCTGATATCATTCAAACACAAAATCTCTTTAGAATTCCACAGCCACAAGCAGCTTTTGTTGTGACAGACCATACAAACGGTCATGTTAAAGCTTTATCTGGTGGACGTGGGGATAAAGAAGGTGATAGAACATTTAACCGTGCAACACAGGCTAAGCGTCAACCTGGTTCTACTTTCAAAGTATTGGCAGCTTACGCACCAGCGCTTGACATGGGACTTTTAGCACCTGGTTCTGTCATTATAGATGAACCGCTAACCATTGAACTACCTGGTGATGATTATAGTCCTAGAAACTGGAATAGTAAATTTATCGGACCTACAACAGTACGTAAAGCCATTTGGAATTCTATGAATGTTGTAGCTGTTAAAACGACTAATATGGTTGGTATAGAAAATGCATTTAATTATTTATTAAACTTTGGATTTACAACATTATTACCAACAGACAAAGTACACTCTCTTCCACTTGGTGGATTAACAGAAGGTGTAACGCCTATGGAGCTTAATGCGGCTTATGCTGCTATAGCTAATGGTGGAACTTATATAGAACCTATTCTTTATACAAAAATAGTAGATAGAGATGGCAATATCATCTTAGAGAATACACCTGAATCTCATTCTGTTATTTCAGAGTCTACAGCTTCAATGCTAACTGATATGATGGAAGGTGTTATTAATGTGAGTAGCTCAACGGGTTATGGCCTAAACAATACCTTCAAAGGCATGCCAGTAGCTGGTAAGACAGGGACAACCTCTGACGATAAAGATTTACTATTTTCAGGGTATACACCTTATTATACTGCTACTATTTGGATGGGACATGATGAGCCCAAAAGACTTGCTGCATCTGGTCGTGAGCACATAAATATTTGGGGAAGTATTATGAATGAAATTCATGATGAACTTCCACCTAAAGATTTTGTTAAAGTGACAACGGGATATGTTAAGGCCAGCGTTTGTGCGGCTTCTGGCAAGGCACCTACTTCACTTTGCAAACTAGACCCTAACCATAGTATTACAACAGATTACTTCCACAAAGGCGATGTTATTTCTACGCCATGTGATGTACACGTAGAACAAAGAGTTTGTATAACTTCTGGCAAAATAGCTGGGGAGTACTGTCCTGCTGATGCTGTTGTAACAAGTATTATCAGTAAGAATTCTTCACAAGGTAATTCATTATGCGATGTGCATACAGAATTTAATCCTGTAGAAGAGCCTGAACCTGAGATTGATACTGGAGGTAATGAAGATAATTTCTGGCCATGGCCAGGTGAAGATGGCACTCAGCCACCAGAGGGGAATACTGTTCCAGATAATAGTACAACTACTCCTGATAATCCACCTGTTGCACCACCACAAGAGGTTGTGCCTCCTACTTCAGAAGTAGCTCCTACACCACCAGCTCCAAATCCAGATGATTTCTTTGTACCACAAGGTTAAACAAACAAAAAAATCCCACTACGCGGCTCACGTAGTGGGATTTTTTTGTTTAATTAGCAGGTTGCACTTCTTGTTGAGACGCATTTTCTTCTATATCCTTAATAAGGGTATCAACATCTAAGTTGCCATCTAATCCTAGCGGATCAGATGTTAGGGGTGCAACAGGTGCTACTTCTATCACTGGTTTTTCAACTTCTTTTTTACCTATTTTGATAATCTCAGCTCTAGGTTTATAGTAACTTGTATTAACAACTTCTTTTTTTACTAATTCACCCTTCTTATAGCATAATTTATAAAGTTTCACTTTTTTTCCTTGTAATGGCGCTAAGTCTTGTATCTCAGTTCCAACTGGAAGTTCTGGATCATCTATATACTGAGTAGGTGGTGCATCAACAATCTCTATCATCTCAGATTGGAATTTGATTTCATCATACTCAGGTTTTAAGCTAGGGTGGCTAAAGATATTCACATAGACTCTATTATTTTCACAGTAACTCTCTATAAAGACTGGATACTCTGAGTTATTTTGGAATTTAAAGTCGATGCCGCCGGTTGCGTAAGTCGCATCTCTTCCAAGAGGAACATAGGCAACCGGAAGAGAATGGTTGCGTCTTACAGTAATATCTAAATTACTAAGTAAAACGGCATTGTAGAGTGTAGAAGCTATCTGACATACTCCTCCGCCTATACCCTCTTCAATTCTTCCATTTACAATAACTTTTGAAGGTTTATATCCTGCGGCAGCTGTTATAGGTTCCAGATGAGAAGAAAGTTCGAAAACTTCTCCAGGTGCTAAAAGCTCATTAATTTTTGCTGCTGATACCTCTAAGTTTGTATTACGATCCTGGTCTGCATTATTATAAGATGTATTAAAACTTGAGATAGGTGCTTGAACGTCCTTTAATGCCTCAGCAGTATGCACGGGCTTAATCTCAGTCAAAGTCACAATCACTTTTTGATCAAATGCTTCTTGTTCTAGAACTGACATAATATTTTGTGATGTTACATCAATATTTAGCTCTTTACCAGCTTTTTCAGGAGTGATAATAAATTTTCTATCTTTTCTTTCTATAGTTGCATCAACAGGTGCTACATAAAAATGAGATGCATAACCTTTAAGGACTTCTTTTACATTATTTAATTCATAATGATAAGATACCTGAAAGTTTTTAGGTGGATTTAATGTGCTTTTCGAGTTTTGATACTTTTCAAACAAATTACCTTCATGACCTATACGAAAAGCTTCTTCTATAACTTGCTCTAATTGATATTTAGTGCCTAATTCACTTAGATTGATTTTATATTGCTGTTTTTCATCGGTTATTTCAACAAATTGATTTTCCAAGTTTCCTTTTAACTGATTATCTACTAGGGTATAAGCTTCTTCCTTAGTCATGCTGCCCACATCAATTCCTTGAATAGATACACCCTGAGTAAATATTTGGTCAAACGCCTTAACAGAAGTAAATATGTACGTCATACCACCTATAAGTAATCCAATAGCTATGACGGTAATGCTTATTAAAATCCATTTCACTCCGTTGTTCTTCTTTGTTTCCATATTGTCCTCCTATACTAGCAAAATTATCTAGTAGGAACATGAGTTGCTTCAGATAATTTAAAGTTTAACTGGACTGTTAGTAAGCAAATTGGGCAAATATCCCAATTACTAAACTGAGTACAATTACTGTGCTAATACATCCTATTATTCTTTTTCTATACTTATTCATAAATGCATAGATATTAAATGATTTCTTCTTGTTAGTATTCTTTTTCCCCACTTTATTTATCCTCCATTGTTATAATTTTTTTCTTAATACAAAACTTGTAATCAATTATTTTAACATTATTTTTTTTGAAAACAACTTGTGCATTGTTTCCTGTTAAAGACTGGATAATACCTAAGCCATATTTTTGATGATAGATCTTGTGCCCTTCTTTTAATCTAATAGGCTTATGACTCAGCTCATTAATAAAAGGCGAAACCTCTGTTGGCTTATCATATCTAGATTTAGGTACATATAAATACACTTTTTCTTTAGCACGTGTAAGTGCTACATAGAATAGTCTACGCTCTTCTTCTAGTTGATCCTTTATCGTACTCTTGCTATGAGGTATCACACCATCTACTACATCTACTATAAAAACAATTTTAAACTCTAACCCCTTAGCACTATGCATAGTAGTGAGTGTAATGGCTTCTTTAAGCTGTTTCTGTTTAGAATTTTGCTTAATACTCATAGATATATTATACAATGTATTTTGCCATTCTTCCAGCCTATTATAATTTTTTGAGGACTCCTCTATTTCATCTAACATCTCAATTAGACCTTCAGATGGTATTTTGCGATAATTAGCATATTCTATCACATATTTATCATAACCTATGATTTTTCTGATATAGTGAATAGCCTGATCAAAAGGTTTGCTTTTCAAAGTCTGTAGATGATAAATAAGCTCCTGAACTGGATTCTTTTGCCAATCGCTTAAGTCTTCTAATTTTAACAGTCCAAACAATAAATTACTATCTAAAGATTTAACGGAAGCTAGATGAGTTTTACTGATATACCTAGAGGGTCTATTAATAATTTGTATAGCTAAATTTGTCTTTGTTAAATCATGAGCAAGATTCAGATAGGCAAAAATATCTTTGGTCAGCCAATGATCATAGAGTGTAGGCAACGTATCTCTTAGCTGGAATGGAATATTAGAAGAAAGCAGATTTTCTAGAATAGGCCTTGCTTGTATATTCGTACGATAAATAACAGCTATATCTGAAAAAGAATAGTCCTCATTTTTTAGAGCTATTATTTTCTTGAGAATGAAAGCTGCTTGCTCTACAGGATGCGCACATGAAATAATATGAGGAGGCTCTCCTACCCCATTACAGGTTTGCATATCTTTATCAAATCTATTTTCATTGTAAGCAATAAGTGCATTACTTGCTTGTAATATTTTCTGGGTGGATCTGTAATTAATATCTAAAATGACTTTTTGAGCTTCACTAAAGTATTCTTTAAATCCCAATAAGAATTCGGGCTTTGCCCCTCTAAATCTATAAATACTCTGATCATCATCACCTACTATAAAAATGTTGCTTGAATTTTCAGTTAGTAGTCTTATGATCTCGAATTGTACACAGTTAATATCTTGAAATTCGTCAATAAGAATATGATGATATCTCTCTCTACAATATTTAAGGAGATGCTCATCATTTTTCAAAAGATAATAACAGTCAACCAGCATATCATCAAAATCAAAGAGGTGATGTCTTTCTTTAAAAGCTTCAAATTTCTTATAGACTTCTAAGAAAAGTTCTTTAGAAACGCCATCAGGGTTATAGTATTTAGGCTGAATAAGCTGGTTTTTCATAAGCGTTAGATGACTTAAAAATATATCGATAAAATCCTCATATTCTTCTCCATTAAGTCCTCTATAAATTTGTTCGATAACATGTCTTTTCTTATCTTCAGCAAGTAAATTATCTAGACTATAACGTTCTTTATCACTCGTTCTTAAAATGCGAAAAAAGATAGAATGAAAGGTTCCGAAGTTAACTCTACTTTCAC
The DNA here is from genome assembly GCA_036655715.1 of Cellulosilyticaceae bacterium. Lineage (GTDB taxonomy): Bacteria > Bacillota > Clostridia > Lachnospirales > Cellulosilyticaceae > JAVVPO01. The sequence goes on from JAVVPO010000043.1 coordinate 18,058, forward strand.
CAAATTCTTTGATATATCGCTCTTGCATTTCTACTGCAGCAGCTTTGGTAAAGGTAATTACCAGTAAGTGTGAGGGTATACAACCAAAGGTTTTAATCATATATTGAATACGCTGTACAATCACATGCGTTTTCCCAGAACCTGGACCTGCAATGACCATAGTTGGTCCTAAAGGCAATGTAACAGCCTTAAATTGATTATCATTTAATTGTTCTTTCATATTTTCAACATCTTTCTTATAAGTTTTATCTTCCTATTATAGCATAGTATCTTCTTAAACTTAAAATTAATTTGTCTTATCATGCATTAAACAGCTAGGATTTTCATAGTATAAAATAGATTATAGACAGGCAATATAAATAAAATACTTGAATGACCCTATTTGCATTATCATAAAGAAATAAATTTTGTATAAAGATTAAAACTTACTTATATTAGGGTATAATATATGATACAATAATGAAATAGAATATATAGAATAGCTATATAAATAGTTAATAAGCTATTTATAATCATTTTTAAGAAGGTGTAATTATGAATATAGGGATATTTACAGATACTTACTCACCCCAAGTTAATGGTGTTGTAAGTTCTATATTGACATTAGAGAAACAATTACTAGAGAAAGGACATGAGGTGTATATCTTTACAATTAGTCATCCTAAAGCTACAGATACTAAAGATTATGTATTTCGCTCTCCCAGTATGCCATTTGTTTTTTTGAAAGATCAAAGGGTAGGTTTGCTGTATTCTACTAAAATGGTACGTAAGATTAAAAGGCTAAAATTAGATATTATATTATCTCAAACTGAATTTTCATTAGGATTATTTGCAAAGATGATGTCTAAAAGGTTACACATACCTATCATACATACTTATCATACGATGTATGAAGAATACATGCATTATATCTCTAAAGGTGTTGAGTTTTCACCAGAACTTGCAAGAAAATATAGTAAGAAATTCTGTAATAGCGTAGATGGCGTAGTTGCTCCTACAGAAAAAACAAAAAACTTGCTTTTAAAATATGGTGTAAACACGCCTATTAGAGTTATTCCAACGGGTATAGATTTTTCACCCTTTAATAAAAACACCTACTCTGTTAGAGAAATACAAGCTCTTAAATCAGAGTTTAATATACCTTTAGATGCACCTATTATCTTATTTGTTGGTAGAGTTGCTAAGGAAAAAAGTATTGATATGATAATACAAGCATTAAGCTTACTTGTATTACAGACACCTGAAGTTAAGTTTCTTATTGTAGGCGATGGCCCTGAAAGACAAAATTTAACGAAACTTGCCTCTGAGCTTAATCTTTTAAACAATATTATTTTTGCAGGTATGCAACCTTGGAACAATATTGGTAAATTCTATCAGCTAGGAGATGTTTTTGTAAGTGCTTCTGTCTCTGAAACACAAGGACTAACCTTTGCTGAGGCTATGGCAGCTTCATTACCTGTTGTTGCTAGACGTGATGAAAGCGTCCAAGGGCTTATTAAAGACAATCAGAATGGTAAGCTTTTTGACACTTCTGAAGAACTTGCAAAGATTCTTGGTAGGTTATTAGAAAACAAAGCGTATCAAGAAGAACTTTCCACTAATGCTTTAGAATCTATCAAACCACTCTCCGCTGAACTATTTGGCGAAAATGTACTTACTTACTATATAGAAATCAAAGAAATTTATAGTAATAATCATAAAGAGTTAATATCTAAATCACCTCAAAAATGGACGCACAGCATGCATTTAAATTCTAAGAAAAAAAATAAGGAGTAGAGACTAGTCTCTACTCCTTATTTTTTTTAATACATGTGACCTTTTTCAATCGCTTCTTTAACCTCTAGTGGCATACCATCAAGTAACCTTTGCATACCATGAGGGCAATATTTAATAAACATACAACT
>JAVVPO010000044.1:0-19876 GCA_036655715.1 Cellulosilyticaceae bacterium
CCTGGGCCTCCTGAATTTCCATGCCCACTTTGACCGCCTGGGCCTCCATGATTACTCTTTCCTTGACTAGATGATCCTTTAGGTCCAGCAGATTGCCCGCCAGAACCTCCTGCTTTTGCAGCCTGATTTTCATTCGGTATATAGTTAGGCGGAGGTGATGTTGGCGGGCTATTGGGTTGTCTTTGATTTCTATCAATTAGCATAGAGAGCCTCCTTAATTAGTGATTCTCTCTATATTATATGTTTCTTTCCATTAAAGGTTCTTTTTTACTATTCCACTTCTTTAATAAACATATTCCCAATACCACATACTACCATGAGGACTACCACTACACTAATAGCTGTCATTCCACCTTGAATACCTATATTTTCAGCAATCATTCCTGTAATACTTGGCGCTATGATAGAACCAATCCCACCAATAGTCAAGATAGTTCCTATAGCCATAGGATATTCTGTAACGATATTTCCGATATTTGCAATAGTCGTTGGATAAATCCCTGCCATAAATAGTCCAAGGCCTATAATAGCCATTGTAATCCATACAATGTTTTGTGTACTAATTAATCCCACAAAGCAAATAGCCATTCCTATAGTCGTCACGATTAACATATACTTACGATTAACACGTTGAGAAAGATAAGCACATATTATACGTCCTATCATAATGATGAGCCAAAGCAATGAAGCCATGACTTGTGCATACTGCGCACTCATCACCCCAGTGTCCTTAAGGTATGTAATAAGCCATCCATTAATCGTTGTCTCTGCACATAGATAAAAGAATATAATCCCTACAGAGATAAGGAATTTTTTATTTTTAATAAAGGCATAAGACTTCCCTGATACTTCTTTCTTTTTAAGAGGTTCCCCACTTAAATGAGATCTGAAGAATACTACTTGTAGCCCTATACAAAGAGCTGCTATAACCAGTGCACCTATTTTCCATCCTCTTATATCTTTTGTTGTTGCAGCTAGTGCTACGAAAGGTGCAACAAAAGCACCTATTGCAAAAATAGAGTGTAGCATGTTAAGAGATTTTTCCTTTTTCTCACTCACTTCCGCTACCACTACATTACTAATATTACTTACACTTCCTCGGCCTATCCCTATACTAAAGAAACATGCAATTAATATAATCGGATTGCCAAAAAGCGTCATAACTGTAAAGCCTATAAATGTGAAAAAACTCAAAATCATAATAGATTTTTTTCTTCCTAAGTAGATAGGTAATACCCCTGCTATAAAACTTGCTATCAAGTTACCTACAGAATGCGCTGAAAGCAGCATCCCACTTACCCCATATGAAAGGCCATATTGCTCTTGCATCATTGGCAAGATAGACCCCATCATCGTTGCTAACATACCATTAATAAAGAATGCATAATAAAAACAATAGACAAGTGCTTTATTATCTTTTTGTTTTGTTTGACTAGCTATATCCACTTTTCCTATTCTCCTTTTCTCGTACCATAATAATAAGCAGAATATCAAACTTCGTTATTTGACATCCTGCTTATTGTATCTTAATTTTTAGAATATGTTAAGCGTCTTATTTTATTTTTTTGCCCACTGCCTATTCTTAGAGCTGACTTGATTACTTCATTTACAATAACTATAGAGCTACTTACTAATAAAATTTTAATCCACATTTCTAATGCCAACGGTGTTGTATTAAAGAATTTCCCCATAAATTGTGTGATCAGAATTTGTAAGATACCTGTTATAGCTAATATACTTACTACAAATTTATTTTTTGTAAGATTGGGGAATATACTTGCAATCCCAAACTCTCTACAATTTAAAGCATTAAATAGCACAGTGAAAGCAAACAAACTAAAGAGAACTGTTTGCATCTCGGAAGCATGTCCTACTACACTTGTACTTGCTCCAAGGAAATTGTATTTCATCTGCATGAATAAGAGTAAGGTAATATAAAAGCTATTAATCATAATAGTCATCACCATATATTGATTAATAATATTAGCTGTCCTTGGTGTGGGCTTACGCTTCATAACAGATGCTCTAATAGGTTCTAGCCCTAATGCCAAAGCAGGTGGTCCATCCATGATAATATTAATCCACAAGAGATGTATGGTGGTAAATGGCATATCATACTCTAGGACTTGACTAATGATAGCAATCAAAAAAGCCACTATATTTACACCTATTTGGAACTGTATGAACCGCTGGAAGTTATTATAAATTCCCCGTCCCCACTTGATAGCTTCTACGATAGTATTAAAGCTATCATCTACGAGAATGATATCTGCTGCATTCTTACTGACCTCTGTTCCTGCAATACCCATAGCTATCCCTACATCTGCTTTTGTAAGTGCTGGAGCATCATTAATCCCATCCCCTGTTACTGCAACAACTTCTCCATTTTTTTGTAGTGCTTGTACAATTCTCATCTTAGTTGTTGGTTTTGAACGGGCTACAATAGCTATGCTAGGAATCTCTTTTTGTAGCTGCTCATCTGTTAATCCGTCAATATAGTTAGCTTCTACCACTTTACTCTGAGGTTTAATAATTCCTAACTCTTTGCCAATAGCTACTGCTGTATGAATATTATCTCCTGTAAGAATTTTCGTCTCTATTCCTGCATTTCTTGCTTCTTCTATAGACTCCTTGACCCCTTCTCTTAGAGGGTCTTTAATAGCTACAAACCCGCCGAAGATAAGCTCTTTGTCCCATTCTTTTCTATATTGCACGTCATAGTCTAAACCAACCTTATTGTACGCAAAAGCAATCACCCTCATTGCTTCTGACTGCATAAGCTGGATTTCTCTTTCTATATCCTTTATTCTCTGGCTAGTTAATAGCCTCTCTTCTCCATCCATTATCTCGTATTTACATTGATTAAAGATAACTTCTGGCGCACCTTTAGATAAGATTGTATGATACTTGCCATCTCTAGTAATCGTAATCATATATTTATTTTGAGAAGTAAAAGGAACTTGCCTTGCTATATTGGCATGATCTCTTGCTCTTTGATAATTGAACTGCTTAGCAAAAGATAATAAGGCACATTCTGTAGCACTTCCTATGTATTGTTCATACTCCCCCTTCCAATCTACGTGGGCTGTCGTATTTAGCATAAAGTTATTAAGAAGCTCTGGATAGCTAGCTAGATTATCCTCCCTAATATATTTACCTGCTGTATAGACTTTGTCCACCTTCATGCGATTTTGGGTAAGCGTTCCTGTCTTGTCGCTACAAATTACACTAACTGACCCTATGGTTTCACAAGCTTCTTTCTTGCGTATCAGCACATTGATTTTCGCCATTTGTTTCATAGTAATAGCTAATGTGATATTAATAATAGTAGGAAGACCCTCTGGTACCGCTGCTATTATCAGGGCTACACAAACCACAAAGGCTGTCTTAATACTAGGAAACAATACGCCTAACCCTTCAAGACTTAAAGGCACCTTACTCTCTTGTAATATTTCAAATAACATATAGATAAATAGCATACTAGCTACTGCTGTTGATACTTTAGAGATCGTTCTTCCTAGTCCATCCATTTTGACTTGAAGTGGTGTATCTTCTTCAGGCGCTCCAAGTTCTTTGGCGATGGCCCCCATCTCTGAGTCATCTCCAATAGCTGTAATTTGTACTCTTCCATTTCCATAGGCTACAAGAGTCCCTCCAAAAATTTTATCCCCTTCTTTTTTACTCACTTCTTTGGATTCACCCGTTAGCATGTCCTCTCTTAATTTAAGCTCCATTGTATCAAGCACCCTGCCATCTGCTGGCACTAAGTCCCCACTCTCCAAGACTACCAAGTCCCCCGGTACAATCTCAGCCTTATGGACTAGCATCAGTTGCCCTTCTCTGATAGCTTTCACTTGTACATCTTCTGTCATCTTCGCTAAGGCTTCTGCCGCCTTTTTGGATCTATTCTCTGTCACAATCCCAATCGTTACCCCTATCAAGACTGCTATGCAAATACCTATTGCATCATGATACTCCTGTATCAACAAACTAATTCCCGCTGCAATAAGCAAGATTATGATAAGCTGCTCTGATAATGCTTCTTTTAATTCATGTAACATACTAGGTGGTTTCGCCCTAGTAAATTCATTCGGTCCATACTTTAGCCTTCTCTTTTGAACCTCATTTAGACTTAATCCTTCGATTTCTTCAATTTCCATTTTGACTTTACGTGGTATCATATCATTTTCTCCCCTATTGTATTTTCCGGATAGGCTTGTCTGGCCTTTGTTTATCCTTAATACACTATATGCCACCCAAGCAGTTAATATGTCAAATTATCCTACTACAACACACAAAGAGATGGTTTGACCACGCTAGTCATCCCATCTCTTTGTGTGTTACTTATTGTTATCCTCTATTTGAACTCTATCATATCTACAAAAGCTCTAACCGCTTCATTCTCTGAATCAAACAATGTCTCTATCGGTCCATGGCTTAGGAGTTTTCCCTCATCTATAAAGAGGTAGTAATCCGCAAACCTACGTGCGAAATTCAGTTCATGGGTAACGATGATGATATCTGACTCTTCCTTAATCTTAAGGAGCGTCTGCATCACCTCATAGGCAAGCTTAGGGTCTAGTGCACTTGTTGGTTCATCTAGTAGCAACAAAGATGCTCCTGTTACAAGGGCTCTTACTATAGCCGCTCTTTGAGCCTGCCCTCCACTTATTTGGGATGGCTTTTTATCCCTATGTTCTAATAGGTTCACTTTTTCCAGCCATTTTTCCGCTCTATCTATAGCTTCTTTCTTATCCATCTGGTAAGTATAGATCAGGTGAAGTGTGATATTCTCCAATACCGTTAGATGTGGAAATAGATTGTTGGACTGGAAGACATAGCCTACTTCTTTAAGATATTCTCTGTGGTAAGCATCTTCTAATACAGGAATTTCATTAACTTCCAAAGTACTGGCCTCTGCTGATTCTATAGTTGCTAATATCTTAAGTAAGGTAGTCTTCCCCCCGCCGCTTGGTCCGATAATAGCAAGGGTTCTAATGCCCTCTAAATCTAAACTTTCTATATCTAGGATTAACTGATTATCATAATATTTTTTCAAGTTCTTTAGATTAATCTTCATCTATCCCACCACCTTTTTATTCATCCATTTAGCCAAATACCCAAGGGGTACTGTGATCACCAAATACCCTACAGCTAGCATGACATATCCCGTTACAAACTCCAAAGACTTAGAGTTATATGCATTGATATAATTCGTAAACTCTGGTACTGCTATAAGTGATAATAACGCCGTACTCTTCACTAGCAAACTAAAGTTACTTGTAAGGGCTGGGAGTGTATTGGTGATAATTTGAGGCATAATGATTTTTCTCATTTGGACATTTTTAGGTAATCCTAGAATATGCATAATCTTAAACTGCTGCTCTTCAATAGATTCATAAGCCCCTTGAAATGTCTTTGCAAAGTAAGCTGACATATACCCTGACAAAATAAGGATTCCTGCCAAAATTTCATTATCTATTCCTGTTGCCGAAATAAAGAAGAAATAAATAACAATAACGTGTACGATAAGTGGCACGCCTAAGGCAACTTGTGTGTACACTTCGTAGCAGTACTTCAAAAATAGCCTTTTACTAATACTCATAAGAAATAGGATCATTCCCCATATCAAGCTTACTATTAAAGAAATAAAACTTATTCCTATGGTTAAACCATATCCTTTTAATAACAGATTTTTATAGGCCACTAAACTATCTAGATTAATTCTAAAGTCCGGATTACGATAAATAACAAATAATACAAGCAAGTTACATATAGCAAAAACTAATAGTCCATTATAGATTTTTTCTAATCTTTTTTCACTCATATTCTACCTCCTTTAAAAGAAATACTGTAAACCATAACTCTCATATTTCTCAACTTCTTCCTTTAAATACTTCTGTCTCATCTCATCAAAAAAGCCAGATGCTTTAATCTGAGCTAAAGCGCTATTGACTTCTTCCAATAACTTCTCATCATTTTTGCGCATGCCTATCCCCCAACCTTTTACGCCAGGTAGTGGTGTTAGCAATAGTTTAGTTTGTGTCAGATTGCTACTTGCTTCTATCAAACTAAGTGGGTCATAGATGAAAGCATGACTCGCTCCATTATTTACATCTAGCATAGCTGCTGATACTTCACTAAACTGCTTAATCGTAGCATTCGGCAAATTTGCTTCTGCCCAAGACTCTGCCAAATTCCCTTGTTTGACCGCTATAGTATAGTTTGCGCTATTAAGTTCTTCATAACCATTTATATCTACACTTTTATGAAGTGCAAGTCCTAAATCCGATCTAGCATACTCCTCGGAAAAATTAATACTTTTAAGCCTTTCATCTGTTACAGTCATAGAAGAAAGAATCAGATCTATATTATGACTTTGAAGTGCCGGTATCAGCCCCTGATAATCTACACTTTTAATAACTACATCTACGCCTAACACTTCTCCGATAGCCTGAGCTAAATCAACTGATACGCCCATTGGGTTACCCTTTTCATCCATCGTTTCAAAAGGTGGAAACTTAAGTTCCATCCCTACAACTAATGTTCCTTTATCTAAAGCACTAGCTATTTCCTGTGTTCTAGTCAGCACATAAGTATTTATACAAACTAGAAAAATAGCAACAGCAACTATCTTTAAATAATATTTTCTTTTACTTTGCATCTAGTCTATCTCCTTTTCTATACAACTCGAATAACTTATCATAATACTAAAATATTTTTTACACCATCTTTTAGTGTCCAGATAATCAGTGGTACCCACTTCTTACCTAATATATTGGAGAGTGCCTCTACTGGACAAGAGAATGTTTTTTTATTAGAAACAAACATAGAGGTTCCTCCTTGGTTTAAATAGTCTTATGCGTATTATATCACGTTCATTCCTATATAGTAAAAAGGGGATACCTAAAATAATTGACTTAGTTCTCAACTATTTTAGATATCCCCTTTTTATTTTTAGTTTCTCATGATAATGAACGTCATATAAGCAACGTAAGTTAGCACCAAAATAATTCCTTCTATCTTATTGATATTTTTCTTAGTGATAGCAAAGATATAAGTCACAATAGTTACTATTAGCATAATCGTCATGTCTGTAAAAACTTCTGTACTCACTGCAATAGGATGTATCGTTGCTGACATACCTAAGATAAAGAATACATTGAAGATACAAGACCCTATAACATTTCCAAGAGCTATATCACTTTCGCCTTTTCTTGCCGCCACAATAGAAGTTACAAGCTCGGGTAGTGATGTCCCTATAGCAATAATAGTAAGACCTACTAAACTTTGGCTCATTCCCCATGCAAGGGCAATAGTTGATGCTGAATCAACAACCATCTTACCACCAAGGATAATAGCCACTACCCCGCCAACAGATAGGAGTACACTCTTACCTATTGGCATCGGCTTAATATCATCCTCTTCATTAACTTCCGTTCTAGTTGTTAATGCAAGTTCTATGAGGTAGTACATAAATATTCCAAACAAGACCAAAAGCATAATACCATCTGCTCTAGTTAAAATATTCGCCGTCGCTCCTTGGAATATAATATCTTGAGCTAATACTAAAAGTACGAATCCTGATAATAAAGTAAATGGAAACTCTTTAACTATGATAGATTTCTTAACCTTAAGGGGACATATAAATGCTGCAATCCCTACTACTAATAGTAAGTTAAAGATATTTGACCCCACTATGTTCCCTACTGCAATTTCATTTTGTCCTTGTAATGCCGATGTAACACTTACTGCCGCCTCAGGTGCGCTTGTACCAAATGCTACAATTGTAAGACCTATAATAAGCGTAGGTATTCTAAATGTCTTGGCAATTGAAGAAGCCCCATCAACAAAATAATCTGCTCCTTTAATCAATAGAATAAATCCTACTAAAATCAAAATATACTCCATGCTTATACCTCCTTAGGTTTAATTGTTACAAGTTTGCAGCTATTTTATGCATATAAAAAGACCTTCAGAATAAATAGACTGATATCTATATATTCTGAAGGTCTTGCTATCAAGAAGATTCTTGTTAATTAACCGAGTACCTAAGCACTGTCCTGACGATTAATTACCACATAAATGTGTAAGCTACTCCCCTTCACCGTTATCCGATTGTTTATCCTTACTAAGTATAACATGATAATAATTTTAGTCAATCGTCTATGTATTATATTCTTATTTTATTTGCCTAGCTCTATATTCAGAAGGTGGCATCTCTTTATACTTCTTAAATCGTCCTGAGAATAACAATGAATCGGTATAACCTACAGATGCTGCAACTTGCATAATAGTCAACTGAGTTGACATCAATAGCTCACAGGCCCTCTCCATTCTATAATTAATCAGAAACTGTTGCGGCGAAATTCCCGAATAGGCTTTAAACAGCTTATAAAGGTAGCTTCTATTAAGGTTCACATAGGTTGCTATATCATTAATCGTAATATTTCTAAAAAAGTTATTCTCTATGTAAGTAATCGCTTCTAATACATAATCCTCTGCCGAAGGCTTTATAGGCTGAACATCCTCCATCGTAAGGGTATTATTTTCTATTAGTAAGCAAATAAATTCATATAACTTAGTCAGTACTCTAAGCTCTCTATTATAAGGCAAAGCCGTACACTCAATCATAGCCTTCATACACTGAGATAACGCATCTCCTTCTATATAAGTAAAGACTGGATTCTCTACACTTAAATGTGCTTGGGTAATATACTGAGCTGCTTTTGCACCATTAAATCCTACCCAAAAATACTCCCAAGGTTCCTTGGTATCAGGTCCATAATCTCCAAGCACATCTGGTGGAATGAGAAATCCTTGCCCCTCTTTAATCTGATACCTTGTGTTATTAATACAAAAAGTTCCTGTCCCTTTTACCACATAGTGAATTAAGTAGTGATCTATTACACGTGGTCCGTAGACTAATTTAGGATTACACTTTTCAAATCCACAAGTACTTATATTAATATCTACATTAGATTTTTTTCTTTCACGAAAATCGGTCTTATCCATTTACTTTTACCTCGAGTCATTCATTAAGAGACATTATAGCATACACAAGAAACATTATTCTATATCTTAAAATCTCTTTGCACCTTACAATACTTAAAGAAAATATCTTATCATTTGAAAGGACATCTCTTACATGAACCCTCAACAAGCTATACACAGATATTCTCTTGCCTATATGATAAATACCTTTGGAGGAAATTTACTTACTAGTACTTTTGTACTTTTACTTTCACAGACCAAAGGTTTTTCTCCTGGACAAGTAAGTATCATCATTGGAGTTACCCCTCTCCTCATTATTCCTGGTACACTTTTTTGGGGTAAACTAATGGACAAATATAAAAGGCTTGTTTTAGCGATTAAAGTCGTACTACTACTTAATGCATTTTCTATGCTAGTCCTTTGCCTCATTGGTGATTTTAAATTATTCTTCATCGTCAACCTAATTCGTGGGCTTCTCTTGCAACCGGCTGGAGGGGCAGGTGATGAATATATGCTTAATCTTTCCATTAAGTGCCAGACAAGTTATGGTCGACTTCGTGTATTTGGCACTATTGGTTTTGGTATAGGTGGCATTATAGCACCTCTTTGCATCTCTATAGGTGGTGTACTAGGTCCGATACTCTTAGGTGCATTCTTCCTCATTGTGGCTTTCTTTCTTTATAATCCACTTCCAGAGTATGCAAGAGAAACTCTACTTGAAGAACAATCTACACATCCTGATCCTTCTCCAACTAAACCATTTGACTTTAGCATCTTTAAAAACAAACAGTTCTTATTTTTCCTATTTATAGGCTCAGCAGTATTTGGCACACTCCAAGCCGCTGCTGGATACGGTTCTCAGCTTCTACTCATAGAGCTAGGTGCACCCGATGAAATCATAGGTTCCTTATCCTTTGTAATGATTGTTTTTGAAATGTTTATGCTTTCTAACATACATAAATTTAAGGCTTCTAAGAAACCTTATTTGCTTTATACTATAGGCCTTGTCATCCTTTGTATTAGGTGGCTTATCACAGCTTTTGTTACAAACTATATTATTTTGCTCCTGACGATTACACTCCATGGTTTAGTTGTTGGCATGATTTTATCTGCCCAGAACCAGCTTATCGGTATACTAGTTAAACCTAATGAACAGTCTACTGCATTCTTAGTAAATAGCACTTGTATCCTCACTATTGTACCTAGTATCTTAAACTTAGTGACTGGTGATTTAGTCGAAAGGTTTGGTTATAGTGTATTTGGCTTTACTTACTTAGGATTTACTTTAATTGCTTTAGGCTGCTTATTACCTAAGGTTATCCGAGAATTTAGAGAGAGCTCACCAAATAACTGCCTATAAATTTAATAATCCCCTAAGCCTAGATTAAGTCATTTTCGACCTATCTAAACCTAGGGGATTTAGTTTATCTACTGATAGCTATTTAGCTTATCTTAGTGTTATATCTAGATAAATTTCTCTAATACCTTGTCCTAAATCTCTTTGGCTATACTTCGCCTGATACTCCCATCCCCCAATTTTTTCTTTTCTATCTTTCATAGGTTTTGCGAGAGTTTCTTCTATCACTTGTCTAAGCTGAGGCAACTGACTTTCATCTAAGCCAAGTTCCCTTGCTGAGGCCAAGAACATCTCTATATCTGATTCCCCAACAGCTAATTTCTCTACTCCTTGGGCAACATATCTTATCTGGCTTACCTTACCCTCTTTAGCTAGAATCTCATAACGCATAGCTTCAGCCATTCCGTCCAGTATCTCACCGTTTTCATCCATTATTTTAGAGGTGCTACTTATTCCATTTAGCTGGGATATATTATTGAAAATCAACATTTCTTCTGCTCCTCCTGATATGAGGTTCACAAGATAATATCCATTTTCTTCTAATTTCCTTGCTAATTCCTCATGTGCAGGATTTGTCAGCTTATCTCTAAGAATTTTTACTGAAATGCTCTTTCTATTATTCTCTGTATATTTTTCTGATGCTTTTTCCATAGATTTGTATTGTTCTACAGTAACAAATACATCTCCAAATTGCTTTTCTCTAAGAATTTCTTCCCCTTCTGACAACTGGCTATAAGCTTTCTCATCATAAGCAACCTGCTCTTCTCCATAGATGTACTCTACCATCCCATCGAGTTCTAGCACTCTCTCTATTTTTTCCACTTGTTCTTTGCACTCTGGTAACTGTGCACCACGGATACTAATTTCTGATACAGCACCCGTTCTATCTGCATGTATACTCCACGCTGCTTCTTTATCATTATTTTTTTGATTTACACTATTGATATGTTTAAGAAGTTCTTTAACCTTTGTATCTACTTCAAAAGGATTCTCAATATATATTTTCTTATCTTCTCCACCATAATAGCCAGCTTCATATATAGAGGTGTCTGCTTCTAAATAAGTGAGCCCACCCAAAATGATTATTACCATGACACTTAATAGCCCTATTAACTTTTTCATTTAGTCCCTCCTATCTCTGCCCTATCGTGCATATTTTTCTAATTATTAAGTACCCTATTACGCCGCAAATAAGCATTGCTAGATGCATCATAATAATCTGTTGTATCCCATAGGCATTAAAAAATCCAAAAATCAGGAATACACCTACGCTCATACTGCATACTGTCACACCTATTTTCAATACTCTTTCAGCCCATTTTTTACTTACAAAAACTTCCTGGTGTTCAGCATGATAATTTTTATTACATACACTAATAGCCAAGATAAGTATCACGACTAAGAGTAAAAACATAATAGCCTTAATTCCCATCCACTCTATGTTTCCTAAACCACGTATATATCCGCTGTTGTAATGTTCACCCATAATGATATTATATCCAGGTTTATAGTTACTCAAATAAGCTGGAATACATAATAAATCTCTAAAGGCATCTAAATACGCTAGACTTCCGCCTGCTATTGCCTCTCCTCTTAATAGCTTAAAATACTCCACCCCAGTTAGCATAACAAAATAAGGAGCCATCACACTACAAGCACTGACAATCAAGCTTGGCACATTAAGATTAATCACATATTGCATCCAAAATCCTAGTACATAGCACATTAACGTTATACTATAAATCAGTAAGCCGCATAATATCATCTGTCCTAAATCATTCTGTGTAGCAATTTCCACCCCAATAGGAGATACACGTTCGATGACACTTAGCCAGTCCTTTGCTCCATTGACTACAGCCAGTACTCCTATTCCACCTAATAAGAAAGGAACAGAAAAACTTAATATGCCACAGCCTAATTTCACACTATAAATCTGCTTATTCGTATAAGGTAATGACTTGATAAAACTACTTACCCCTACTGATTTATTATCTCTGAACTGTATATAGAGTAAGACAAGTAACCCCAGTCCCATTGCCACTAGATATACAGGATACATATCTCTTATTATTCCTAACAAATTATAACTCATGTCATAGTCATAACCATTCCACAAATACTGTTCATATCTACCTTGCAGATAGCTTTGAAATGTCCAAATACCAACTCCAAAACATCCTACAAAGTATAGTATCATCATCCAAATATTTCTTAACTCATGTTTTACTAATGCTCTCATGTTCTCCCTCTCTTTCCCTATTCCTTATTGGTATAAATAAATATTTCTTCCAAAGATAGCGGAATTGCTTCTAGTAATTTCACACCACATGCTCTAATTTTCTCTTCAAAAGCTTTGCTGTACGCTCTTGTTACGATGTAATACACACTTCCAATATGTGTCACATCTAAAATATCTGCCCACTGATAAAGCTCGGTTGGTACTTTTCCTTCAAAAACTACTTGAACCTTCTTCACTTTTTGCTTTAAGTCGTCTACTGTACTTTGATAAGTTACATGTCCATGACTGATCATACTCATCTCATCACAAATACGTTCTAACTCACTCAGGTGATGTGAAGAAATAAGAACAGTCATCTCTCTTTCTTCTACCTCTTGTATAATAAGGTCTAAGATTTCCTTTTTTACAATAGCATCCAGTCCAGATGTAGGCTCGTCTAGCACCAATATCTCAGGTCTAATTGCCAAATTTAGAATAAGCGCCAATCTCATCTGCATCCCTTTAGATAGTTGATGTACCTTCTTCTCTACATTCAGTTTCATTCTCTTATTGTACTCATGGAATTTTTCTACAGAAAAAGTAGGATAAGTTTCCTTATAGAAATCTACTAGATGCTTGATGCGATAACTTTTAAAATACTGATTTTGGTCAGCTACATACCCAATGATACGCTTAACCTTATTATTCTCATAAATAGGCTCACCATCTACAGTAATACTTCCTGCATCCAAAGTATAAATACCTACTAAGGATTTGATAAGTGTAGTCTTTCCAGCCCCATTCTCGCCTATGATACCGTAGATAGTTCCCTTATTAATCGTTATATTCACTCCATCTAGCGCTTTAAAGTCACCAAAAGACTTAGTCGCATTCTCTATCCTAATCATTTACTTCACTCCCTCCAAACGTCTTATAAATCCCTTCAATCTCATCCAAAAGCTGCCCTTTAGACTTGCCTGTATAATGCCAATCTACACATACTTTTTTTAGTTCTCTCTTAATCTCTACTACTTTTTCCTCATTCACAGGCATCTCTATCCTCTGAGCCACAAAAGCACCCTTTCCTCTTACCGTCTCAATCACATTCTGACGTTCTAACTCCTGATAAGCCTTACTCACAGTATTCGGAGTAATCGTCAACATCCCAGCTAATTGCCTAATAGATGGTATCTGATCCCCAGGTTTTAGCATGCCCTTTATCACCTGCTCCTTAATACCATCAACCACCTGCTCATACAATGGTCTTCCATCCTTCATGTTAAGTGTTAACATAGTGCACCTCCCTATCTCTACTCTTAACTGTATCACATCACGTGGTACAGTTGATACAATTATCATAATTCAATTTACAGTACCTGTCAATCCCCTTCTCCATTTCCTCTAAATATTCCATGTACGTAGCCGAGGGTAGGTGGGGGAGTATATGCATATTCCTCTCCACATCCAAAATACCCCCTAACATCTAAGACACTCTCGTCCTAAACATTAGAGGGTATTCAAATAACAACCTTCTCTATCCCTACAGAATAATTCCCCAAATAACAGTCGTCACAATTGTAATCGTAAGACCTACTAATGATTCATAAGGAATTAACTTTAAACGCTCTGATAAACTCATATTTGTCGCACCTGCCGTTGCATGGAAGAATGAACCATGTGGTAAATGGTCAAGTACAGTTGCACCTGCATGCACCATTGCTGCACCTGCTAAAGGTGTAATACCTGCGGCTAAAATAGCTGGTCCAAATGTTGCTGATGCAATCGTTGTTCCTGCTGTAGTTGAAGCTGTTGCCGCTCCCATTAAAATACCCGAGATAGGTGCTAATAAGAACTCCGGCATATTAACACTATTAAGTAATGTAATAGTTGTTGCTTGAAGTGTTGAAGCCTTTATGATTCCTGCTACAGCACCTGTTCCAATAAGTAATACCGCTACTGGCATCATTTTTGAGAGACCAAAAGTAATATACTCATTTGTTTGTCTCCATTTTCCTGTTGCTAGTACACCTATAAGCCCTCCTACTGGAAGTGCAATAAGTGGATCTATTGCGATACCTGCTATAGGTCTAAGTGCTAAAAGAATAATAGCTACTAATGGCCCACTGATTGCTGCTAAGAAGCTTGGTAAGTCTTCTTTTTCTTCTTCTATCATTGTATCTTGAATCACTTCACCTTTTTTAGTAAGTACCTTCACCACAAGAACTGTCATAATCAGACCTGCTATAGCTGCAAAGATATTTGCAAACATTAAGCTTGATAACTCTACACCAAAGTTTTCTGCCGCTGCTATGGTATTTGGGTTAGGAGAAATAATATTTCCGCACTTTCCGCCACCAATCATAGCAAACAATATAGCCATCTTAGAATAGTTAAGTTTCTTACCAATAGCTAAAGCGATTGGTGCTACTGTAATAACTGCAATATCTATAAATACCCCTGTTGCTGTTAAAACCATGGTAGCTAATGCCAATGCAAATAGCGCTCTTTTTTGACCTAAAGTCTTTACAATTTGGTCAGCAATTTTTGCTGCTGATCCTGTCTTGATAAGTATCCCTGCCAATACCCCTGATGTCACAATACGTAATATGGCTGGCATAATATCTTTGGCTCCACTAATCATCGTACTTACTGTACCATCAAGTCCTGCTCCACCTACAAGTCCACCTATTACAGCACCTAAAATCAAGCTATATGCTGGTTGAACTTTTTTAATAATAAGTATAATCGCAACTGCTAAACCTATAATTGCTCCCAATGTTGTGATTTCTATTTCCATTTTGCATCCTCCTCTTCTAGTGACAATAACTATTTATTTAATACATGAATGAGATTGAAAACTTGTTCTACTGTCTTAGTCATATTTTCAATAGCATTTTCTTTATTCATAGCCTCTTCTAAAGTCATTGCACTATTAACGATTGAGAAATATGCATCAATGCCTTCTTCATTACATTTTTTGGCTTCCCTCGCTAAGGCTCCTGCAAATCCGATTACTGGTAAATTATATTTTTTAGCTAGTTTGGCAACCCCTATTGGTGCTTTCCCCATAGCTGTTTGATTATCAAGTCTTCCTTCTCCTGTAATAACAAGGTCTGCATCTTTTAACTCTTCTTCTAAGTTTATTTCATCTAGAATAATCTGGATTCCTGACTCTAACTTACCGTTTAAGAATGCCATAAATCCAAATCCTAACCCTCCAGCTGCACCTGCACCCACTACTTTAGATAAATCTTGCCCTTTATAATTACTTACAACCTCTGCAAAATGTTGTAAACCTTTATCTAGCTCTTCTACAATTTCCGGTGTTGCACCTTTTTGTGGACCATATACAGCTGCTGCGCCATTTGGACCATAAAGTGGATTATTTACATCACAAGCTATTTTAAATTCGCATGCTGCAAGTTCTGGTAATACAGCAGCCTCATCTATCTTGCATACTTTGCTTAGTGATTGTCCTCCATAACATACTTCTTCTCCTTTTGCATCATAAAACTTATAACCTAATGCCATGAGCATTCCAAGTCCTGCATCATTGGTTGCACTTCCTCCAATTCCTACAATGAACTTTCTGCACCCTTCTTGGATACACTTCTTTATCATTTCTCCTACGCCGTATGTTGTTGTGTAAAGTGGATTTCTTTGACTTACTGGTACAAGTGGTAATCCTGCTGCTTCTGCCATCTCAATAATAGCTGTCTTCGAATCTTCTAGCATGCCATATCTAGCTATTACTGTTTCTTCTAGAGGACCTCTTACTTCTAAAGTGTGTATTTGTCCGCCCATGCCACTTACCAAAGCTTCTGCTGTCCCCTCTCCTCCATCTGCAAGGGGCTTGATAACAACTTCTGCTTTATTATCCACATTTAAAATACCTGATTTAATTGCTCCAGCTGCCTCAATTGAAGTTAAACTTCCTTTTAGCGAGTCAATTGCTATAACTATTTTCACTTTTCACCACTCCTTTTGTACAAATTATACGATGTTTATTTTTTAACAACCATGTTTAACAAGCCAAATTTAGTGTATACTTGGCTTATTTTTTTGTTATACGTAACAATTTTTTATTCTGTTCCTTCTAGGTACAAACCAAGATAAAGCTTTGTAGAATCCTTGAAATTTCTAGGATTTAACCCTGTCTTCTCATAAATCTTATCTAGTCTGTATTGAACAGTATTTTTATGAATATAAAATTTATCTGCTGTCTCTTTAAGCGATATATTACATTCATAATAGCTTTTCAGAAGTTCTCGCTCCTCTCTTGAAAGATTTCCTACTATTTTTTCTATATATTTTTGTTTTGTTTCCTTTGATATATCCTCCAAAACAATTTCAATATCTAACCGGCTTCGTTCTACGATGACTTGCTTATTTTGTCTTGCATATTTAAGTGCAATCAATGCACCCTCATAGGAATATTTAATTTGATCAATAGTTGTTTCTGTCCCTATACCAAGATAAGCAATACACTCCTTATAACTTTTCATGTTTTTTGCTAAGCTGTAGAGCTCTTTTATATGATTTTTAGGTACTAACATGACAAAATGATTAGGATATTGATATGTATAGAGTTCTATACTATATTGGCTTAAATGTTGAAATAGCTTATTTTCTATTTCTACAAAATCCACACTATTTTGTAGCACCTCAATGATGATGCAATAATACTTTGTGGCCTGTTTGATATGAAGCTTTTTCAGTAAATCTTTAAGCTGTTCTTCACTTGTCCCCCTCCCGTATATACACATATTCATCAAATATTGAATCATTTTTTTTCGTGATTCATAGTTTCCTAGAATTTGCTCCTCTTTAATGAAAATCTCAGTAATCTTTGAAGCTAGAAAACCATACTTCATTATTTTTTTAGGATTTCCTGTGATACCAATTACACCTATAACTTGATTATCAATAATAATAGGATAATTAATACCCTTTCTAGTCCCTTCAAAATCTTGATCCCCTGATACTACCACTACCTGCCTTCCCATAGCCACCTCATATCCCGCCTCATGGAAAGTTCCAATTCTTTCTCTATCTGTACTGGCAATAATAATGCCTTCTTTATTAATAAAATTAATATCTTTATCTACAACTTGTCTTACCGCATCTACTATTTGTTGTCCTAATGCCGAATCTATAGTTCCCATTATATGTAACATTCTCCCTTCAATATTATTATCTCTTTTTCACTCTTATTTAATACTATTATTCTCATTGTATCATCTATTTAATGTTTTTAGATTGAATATTTAAAGGTATTACCCCTAAATCAAACACCCCTAGAACAGTTTTATTTGTTCTAGGGGTGTTTGATTTAGGGGCGACTAATCTATTTATATTTTTTCTTAGCATTTCCTTTTACTTTTTTATCAGCAGTATATTTGTATTTTGGTTTCTCTCTCTTAGGCGCTACATCTCCCATTGTTTTAATATACATAGAGAATTCTCTTACTTGTCTTAGTCCTACAAGACTTTTTACTTGATTAATGAACTTTGTGCCGCCTTTTGCATTTAATTTCTTTAGCATCGCTAATGTATCTTTTTTCTGATCATCATTTAGTCTATTTTCATTACACCAATTACTAATGTATTTAAGTGTTTGTAAAATTTGTTCTTCTGATATCTTGTTTGGATCTGCTACAACCCAAGTGAAGTCTTTTCTTCTTTTTCCTGGTGGATAAGCTTCTTTGAAGAATTCTACAAACTCGTTAATTTCCTTTGGCACTATGATTTCTATACGTTTACGAAAAACAGCTTTTAACTCTTTTTGTAATTGAACAACTGTATTAGCTTTTATTGAATCTCTTAATCCATCTATACTATCATAGATATGTTCATAGATACCTTGCCACTCAGCTTCATTATACGTTTCTTTATTAATTTTTTGTACTTCAGCTATATATTCTAGAATATGCTTTTTACAATTAAGAGGTTTATTATAAATCTTTTGCCATATCTCTTCCGCACTGGCTTTTTCCATTTGTGCTATGGCTTCTTTGGCTTCTATTTCTTTTTGTTCTAGAGCCTTTTCCTCTGCTTCTTTTGCACTTACTACTTTTATGCTTGCCAATCTCTTCCTTACTACTTTTGTCTCTACTACGTTCTCACTTACTACTTCTATTTCTTGCTCATTAGTTATTTCGCTATTCATATTTTACCTTCTGCCTTAGTATATTTGTACGACTGTATCTATAAGATAACCAGTCTATCTTCTATTACTATCTATTCTATCACTTATTGTAACTTATAAAAAGGACTATTACATTTACTTCTCACCTACTACGATACAATGAACACTTTCTACAGGGTCATATGCCTCTTGTTTAAAGCTACCATAGCTTCCTATTATTCTAAATCCAGTCTGCTGCATGATACGTATTAGCTCACTTCCTCTTAAAGCTAATAGCTCTACAGAGTTTTCTAAACTTGTAGATCCTGCTTTTAAAATAGTCTTAAATTCTACTTTTTCGCTATCCTCATTTAAAACATAATCCCTTTGAAACGTTAAATCTTTTTGCTTATTCTCTACAGTAGGTAATCCTATCACATTTTGATCTAGCACTCTATCATAGTTGATAATCTGTAAAATCAATTTTCCGCCCATTTCTAACAGACTGTATGCCTCTTGCATAAAACTTTCGACTTCTCCCGTGCTATCCAGATGTACCAATGAATTTCCAATACAAAAGGCTACATTATATCTACTATTCACTATATCTTTTAGACCTAGCATGCTACATACCTGTGTCTCTATTTCTACACCTTCCTGCACTGCTAATTCTTTGGTCTTTCTAATCATTGCTTCTGATAAATCCAGTAGCAATACCTTATGTCCCATTTTAGCTAGATGAATACCATACACGCCATTTCCACAAGCTATATCTATTACTTTTTGAGGAGCTTGTCCTACCATTTGCTCCAAGAATTCTACTTGCATTTTTCCTTTTGGAAATACCTCTTCATAATAATTAGCTAGTTCTTCGTAAAATTTCATCTTGTTCTTCCTTTCTTTATATCTTTAGTTAAACTTATTATATAACCTTTTAGAGATAATTATTGTATCTCTAGCTACGTATTTATAGAAAGTTTTATTTAAATAGTATTAAAACCAAAAAACATAAAGACAAGACCGCATAGATACATCAAAAATGACGTTTCTATGCGGTCTTGTCTTTATATTTAAAACTCTATGAATTACAACAAAACTTATTAGATAATTCCCCACTCATGGTTTTTCTTGTACTCATGTACATCCGCCCACTGTGCAGCATGTGAAGAATAACAGTGGT
>JAVVPO010000045.1:0-19844 GCA_036655715.1 Cellulosilyticaceae bacterium
CCTGGTTACTCCATTTGAAGTAACCATATATCCCGCCAATTAGTATAACTATTGTTATTATTAAAGATACCTTTTTCATTGATTAATCTTAGCTTAATCCTCTATTATAGGATCTTCTTCTAATATTGAATCTTCATTAATTTTGGCCATACATACAACCTGTACACCTTCACCAACATTAATTAATTTTACCCCTTGCGCATAACGCCCTACTGAAGATATCTGAGACACTTGAATACGTATAATAATCCCCTGAGATGTAATCAGTAATAGTTGCTCTTCATCTTTTACTGAAGTAATACCAATTACATTACCTGTTCTCTCTGTTATTTTATATATCTTCAAGCCTTTTCCACCACGTTTTTGAGCTCTAAACTCATCTACTGGTGTTCTTTTTCCTAATCCATTTTCTGTAGCTGCTAATATCTGCTCACCATCTTGTGGAACGGTCGCACCAATTACTTCATCATCAGCGCCTAAATTTATAGCTCTTACGCCTCTTGCAGTTCTTCCCATCGGCCTAACATCGGTTCCTTCGAACATGATACCTTTACCTTTTTTAGTACATACAAGAATTGCATCATCTTTAGTTGTCACATATACACCTATCAGTTCATCGTCTTCTGATAAACCAAGTGCTATTAGACCACCTTTTCTAATATTTTTAAATGAATCTAAACCAGTCTTTTTAATTTGACCATGCTTTGTAATCATAGTTAAATACATTTCTTCACTGTACTCATTTACAGGAAATACTGTAGTTACTTTTTCATCTTTATCTAATTCAAGTAAATTAATAATAGCCATTCCTCTTGCTGTTCTACCTGCTTCTGGAATTCTATAAGCTTTAATTCTGTATGCTTTACCTTTATTAGTAAAGAACATAATGTTATTTAAGTTACTTGTAATAAATAATTGTTCGATGAAATCTTCTTCTATTGTATTTACTCCTATGATTCCTTTACCACCTCTATTTTGTTGCTTATAGGTATCTAAAGGTATACGTTTGATATAACCTAAGTGAGTAATTGTAACAACTACTTTTTCCTCATCAATTAGGTCTTCTATATCTAACTCATCATCATCATGCGTAATTTCTGTACGTCTCATATCTGCATATCTATTTCTTATCTCTAAGATTTCTTCTCTTATTACTTCATAAAGTTTGTATTCGTCTGCAAGTATAGAACGAAGATATGCGATTTTTTCCATAAGATCCGCATACTCTGCTTCTAATTTTTCTCTTTCGAGTCCTGTAAGAGCACGAAGTCTCATATCAACTATAGCTTGAGCTTGAATCTCTGTTAAATCTATAGCTTCCATAATCTTTTCTTTGGCTTCTTGTACAGTTTTAGAAGATCTAATAAGTGAAGTAATTAAATCTATTTTATCTAGAGCTTTTCTAAGTCCTTCTACAAGGTGAGCTCTAGCTTCTGCTTTATTTAAATCAAATTGTGTACGTCTTGTCACAACTTCTCTTTGATGCTTTAAGTACTCTTCAAGAATTTGTTTGATATTTAATACTCTAGGTTGATTATTTACCAAAGCTAACATATTGATACTAAATGTATCTTGTAATTGAGTATATTTGTAAAGTTGGTTAAGAATGATAGATGGATTTACATCTCTTCTAAGTTCAACAACGATACGCATACCATCTCTATCTGACTCATCACGAAGATCTGTAATACCTTCAATCTTTTTAATCTTAACTAATTCAGCAATTTTCTCAATAAGCTTTGATTTATTAACCATGTATGGAATCTCTGTGACAACTATACGTGATTTTCCATTAGTCATATCTTCAATCTCAGCTCTAGCTTTTACTTTTACTTTCCCCTTACCTGTACGGTAAGCTTGCTCAATCCCATATTTTCCTTGGATGATAGCTCCTGTTGGGAAGTCTGGTGCTTTAATGATATCCATTAGTTCACTAATATCAGTGTCTCTAACTTCATCTTCTTCGTTATTCCCCATATAGTTATCGATCAACTTAACTACACCATCAATTACTTCTCCTAAGTTATGAGGAGGTATATTAGTTGCCATACCTACAGCTATACCTGATGATCCATTTACAAGTAAGTTAGGATATCTTGCCGGTAATACTACTGGCTCTTCTAATGATTCATCGAAGTTAGGTCTAAAATCAACTGTATTCTTCTCTGTATCTTGAAGCATTGACGTACTAATTTTACTCATACGCGCTTCTGTATAACGCATAGCTGCCGCACTATCTCCGTCTATATTACCAAAGTTACCATGCCCATCTACAAGTGGATATCTAGTTGAGAAATCTTGAGCCATACGTACCATTGCATCATAAATTGATGAATCACCATGAGGATGGTACTTACCCATGGTATCCCCAACGATACGTGCAGACTTTCTATATTGTTTATCTGGACCTAAATTTAATTCTCCCATAGCATATAAAATACGTCTATGAACAGGTTTTAGTCCATCCCTTACATCTGGAAGGGCACGAGATACTATAACACTCATAGCATAATCAATATAGGATTTTTTCATTTCTTCCTGTATATCTACAGAAATGATCTTATCATAATTTATATCTATATTATCCATTTTTTCTCTCCTCTTGCCCTAATTAGATATCTAGGTTTCTAACTTTTCGAGCATATTCATGAATAAATTCACGTCTTGGCTCTACCTTTTCACCCATTAATGCTGTAAAAACCTCATCCGCTGCTGCTGCATCATCTATGTTTACTCTAATAAGCGTTCTAGTTTCCGGATTCATAGTAGTGTCCCAAAGCTGATCTGGATTCATTTCTCCTAGACCTTTATACCTTTGCATACGCGAAATACCTGTTCTACCTATTTCTGCTAAAATAGTTTCAAGTTCTTTATCATCATATGCATAATGTTTTTTCTTATTTTTTTCAACTAAGTACAGAGGAGGTTGAGCAATATAAATATAACCTTGCTCTATTAGTTCTCTATAGTATCTATATAAAAATGTTAATAATAAAGTTCTAATATGTGCACCATCAACGTCGGCATCAGTCATGATAATAATTTTGTGATATCTTAACTTAGCTATATTAAAATCATCAGTAATACCTGCACCAAATGCAGTAATCATATTACGAATTTCTTCACTTTCAAGCATTCTATCAATTCTTGCTTTTTCCACATTTAGCACTTTACCTTTTAGTGGTAGGATAGCCTGTGTCTGACGAGATCTTGCACTTTTTGCAGAGCCTCCCGCAGAATCCCCTTCGACTAAATAAATTTCACATTTTGATGCATCTTTTTCAGAGCAATCTGCAAGTTTACCCGGTAAAGCTGTACTTTCTAAAACACTCTTACGTCTAGTAAGTTCTCTTGCTTTACGTGCTGCATCTCTTGCTCTTGCTGCCATGGTAGCCTTCTGAATAATAACTTTAGCAACATTTGGATTTTGTTCTAAGAAATAAGTAAGTTGTTCACCAAACAATCCTTCTACTGCACCACGAGCTTCACTTGATCCAAGTTTAGTTTTAGTTTGTCCTTCAAATTGTGGATCTGTTAGCTTTATACTAATGACCGCCGTTAAACCTTCTCTCATATCATCGCCACTTAAATTCTTATCGGCATCTTTGAGTAATCCCATTTTGCGACCATAGTCATTAATTGTTTTAGTAATAGCTGATCTGAATCCAGATAAGTGTGTTCCACCCTCAACTGTGTTTATATTATTTACGAAGCTAAATACATTTTCTACATAACTATCATTATGTTGGAATGCTACTTCTACTAAAATATTATCTTTTTCTCCTTCACAATAGAATATCTCTTCGTAAATAGGAGTTTTATGTTTATTTAAATGGCTTACAAATTGACTAATACCACCTTCATAGTGGAATATCTTATGTTTGCCCTCTTCTTCTTCTTCTTTTCTTAAATCTATAAGTTCAATACGAAGCCCTTTTGTTAAAAAGGCTGTTTCTTGTAATCTTTGTTTTAATATACTAAATTCATATACTGTCTCTTCAAATATTTGGTGATCAGGCTTAAAATGTACAAATGTACCTGTTTTATCAGTTTGTCCTATTACAGTTAGAGGTTGTACAACATCTCCTCTTGAGAATCTTTCTTCATGCACCTTGTTATCTGAATGAACTTGTACAATCAGCCATTCGGAAAGAGCATTAACTACTGAGGCACCTACCCCATGCAGACCTCCTGATACCTTGTATCCTCCTCCCCCAAATTTACCTCCAGCATGCAGAATCGTAAATACAACTTCTACAGCAGGGATACCTTTTTGAGGATGTATACCAACTGGAATACCTCGCCCATTATCTAAAACAGATATTGAATCATCTGGGTGAATAGTTACTACAATTGTATCACAACGTCCTTCTAACGCTTCATCAACGGCATTGTCTACTATCTCATAAACTAGGTGGTGAAGACCTTTTGAGGAGGTACTTCCAATATACATCCCTGGTCTTTTTCGTACCGCCTGCAGCCCCTCTAATATTTGAATCTGATTTTCATCATACGTTGCTGCCATAATTAAGATCTCACTCCTTTAAATTTTGAATATGCATAATATACCAACCTTTATTATACATCAAATATTTTGTACTGGCAAACTCTACTCTTTTACTAATCCATTATCTACATTAAATAGTTTACCAATTTTTTGGGTATTCCATACACTTTGCTCGACACCTGTGCAAGTTATTAATGTTTGCGTATCTTGTGTATAAGTAAATAGATATTTTTGTCTATTATCATCTAACTCTGATAATACATCATCAAGGAGTAATATAGGGGATTCTCCTAAATGTTGCTTCATAAGTTCTAATTCAGCTAGTTTCATAGATAATACAACTGTTCTTTGTTGTCCTTGTGATCCATATAACCTTACATCCATTCCGTTAATTAGAAATTTCAAATCATCTCTATGTGGACCTACAGAAGTATTTTGGGTCATCAAATCTTTTTGCCTATATCTCATAAGCTTATCTTCTAAATTTTCTACTTTTACATTAGGTTCATAAATTACTTCTAATTCTTCTTTTGCACCTGATATATCTAAATGAATTTCTCTAGCTATTAGATTAAGCTGTTTTATAAATGATTCCCTTTTTTCTATAACTTCTTTTGCATATTGCATTAATTGCATATCCCATATTTCTAGAATAGAACTATCTTTATTTGAAGGATACTGCTTGAGTGCATTATTTCTCTGCTTTAATACTTTATGATATTGTCGCAAAGAATAATAATACAGCTTATCAAATTGACATAACTCTATATCAATAAATCGTCGTCTTTCTTTAGGACTTTTTTTAATAAGTTGTAAATCTTCAGGTGAAAACATAACAACAGTTAATGTCCCAAAAAGTTCACCTAATTTATTAATGGGTAATCTATTTATAGCTACAGCCTTACCTCTAGTCGTAAGATGAAAATCTATCTTATCATCTAAAGTCCTCTTTTGTACGACAATTTGCACATGTGAGGCATCTTCTCCCCATTTAATAATCTCTTTTTCTTGATGTGTCCTATGTGATCTTGCTGTAGCACATAAATAAATTGATTCTAAAATATTAGTTTTACCTTGAGCATTATTACCTTTAAAGATATTTATTCCTTTATCTAGCTTGATAGTGGCACTTTCATAATTCCTAAAGTTACTCAAAACAAGTTCTCTAATATACATAGGTCCCCCTTATTGAATTGAATAAATCTCTCCATCAAATTCAACTTCATCTCCTGATCTAATTTTTTTACCTCTTTGAGTACAAATTTCACCATTTACTAAAACAAGTTCTTGAGCTATAAGCATTTTTGCTTCTCCTCCACTTTGAACCATTTCTGCATATTTCATTAATTGGTCTAATTTTATAAACTCTGTCGTTACTTTTATTTTTTTCATATAAATATCTCCTTTAGATTTTTTAAGTTAATGTTTTAGTTTAATGTATATATCAATAAATCGCCCTAGGTTTCTTTAGTTGAAACAAAGAGCGACTTTAAATTTTCTCTTAGGCATTTTAAATTATTGACGTATTGGAAGTATAAGGTATTTATAATGATTACCTTCTTGAGGATGAATAATACATGGTGTAAGAGATGAAATAAAGTTAATGCAGACTTTATCATCATCAATAGATTTTAATACCTCAATTAAATACTTAGGGTTAAATGCAATACTTAATTCATTTCCTTCAAGTTTAATATTAAGTTCTTCTCTAGCAGTCCCTAATTCTGCATTAGATGTAATAATCATATTATCACCATCTATTTGAATTTTTATAGGATTTTTCTTGCCTTCTCTAGAAATTAATGCTGCTCTTTCAATACTCATTAAGAAATTTCTTCTATCAACTACAAGTTTAGTTTCATAGTCAGATGAGAATACTTGCTCATATTTTAAGAACTCGCCTTCAAGTAATCTTGAAACTATTTTACTATCGCCTAAATCAAATAGCACATGCTTTTCTTCAAAGTATATCTTAACATTTTCATGTTCTTCATTAGTTAAAATCTTACTTATTTCTCCGAGTGTCTTTCCTGGAACGACAACTTCAGCTGATTCATTCTCAATTGAGATAGGTACTTGCCTATAAGAAATTCTATAGCCATCTACGGAAACCATTCTAAAGCTTCCATCTTTAATTTGAAGCATTTCTCCAGTGAGGATAGGCCTAGATTCTTCTTGAGCTACAGAAAAAATAGTTTGTCTGATCATATCTTTTAGAACTACTTGTGGAATAATATATTCTGTTGTCTTTTCTACTTTAGGTAATTCTGGAAAATCATCACCAGGTTGTGCTGCAATAGTGAATTTTGAATTCTCACAAACAATGCTAGTCATATGGTTTGTGTTTGATGAAATCTCAACAGTATCATTTGGCATTTTTCTAATAATCTCAGAGAAGATTTTTGCTTCAAGAGCAATAGAACCCTCTTCTAAAACTTCTGCATCAATAGTACTTTCAATACCTAGCTCTAAATTGTTACCTACTAAAGTAATTTGATTACCTTTAGCTTTAAGTAAGATACATTCAAGTATAGGCATTGTAGTTTTAGTTGAACAAGCTTTAAGTACAATGTTAATGCTGTTTAACAGTAATTCTTGTTTACAAAGTATACGCATGTGGATAATCTCCCTTCAAGAAATATTGAATATTATTAAAGTTAATCTAGCAATGATAGTAATAGGGGGTGTGGGTAATGTGTATAACTACTTCAACCCCTTGACTTGTGGATAAAGTCTGCTGTAGATACGCCTGTGGATTAGTATGTAATAAATATAGACTTATTAACAATTCCCACAGTGAGAAAAATCTAAAAAAAGTATCCACAAATTATCAACGTAAAATTCACATAGGGGTGTGAGTTATTATTTACCTGTAATTTTATTTTCTAATTCAGTAATTGTTTGTGATAGTTCTATATCCTTTGCAACCTCTTTTGAGATTTTCTCAAATCCGTGAATAATAGTAGTGTGGTCACGTCCACCAAATTTTTCACCAATCTTAGGTAATGAAAGATCAGTTAATTTCCTAGATAGATACATAGCAATTTGTCTAGGATAAGCGATGTTTCTAGTACGCTTGGCAGATCTAAGTTCTTCTACTTTAAGATGGAAATAATCAGCAACAACTTCTTGAATATATTCAGCAGTTATTATCTTAGGCTTGTCTCTCGAAATGATATCTTTCAGTGCTTCATTCGCAAGCTCTACAGTAATAGGTCTATTGGCTAAAGATGAGAATGCAAGAATGCGGTTTAGAGCACCTTCAAGTTCTCGAATATTAGATATTACTGTTTTAGCAATAAATAATAGTACATCTTCAGGAACAGATAAGCTTTCGATTTCAGCTTTTTTTCTAAGAATAGCAATACGAGTTTCAAGATCTGGACTTTGAATATCAGCTATAAGTCCCCACTCAAATCTTGAACGAAGTCTTTCTTCTAAAGTTTGAATTTCCTTAGGCGGGCGATCACTAGAAATAATAATTTGTTTATTTGCCTCATGAAGGGTATTAAAAGTATGGAAGAACTCTTCTTGAGTACGTTCTTTACCTGCAATAAACTGGATATCATCTATTAATAAGATATCGATATTTCTATATTTATTTCTAAAAGCTTCATTCTTATCGTCCCTAATAGAATTAATAAGTTCATTAGTAAATTTTTCTGATGAAGCATAAAGTACTTTTGCATTAGGATTTTGTTCTAAAATATAATGGGCAATAGAATGCATAAGGTGGGTTTTTCCTAAACCCACACCTCCATATAAGAATAGAGGATTGTATGCTCTAGCTGGAGCTTCAGCTACTGCTAGGGATGCAGCGTGTGCCATACGGTTACTATTACCTACTACAAAAGAGTCAAAAACATATCTTGGATTAAGATTACTTTTTATGTTTAATGGATCTTCAATACGTTCTTTTTTAGGAAGAGATTTTTTCTTTAAGTAGTTATCTTCATTTGTTGCAAGTACAAAATCGAGAGTATATTCTTTATTAAGAACTTGAAGAACGCAATTTTTAATTAAGCCAAGATATCTAGTACTAAGAATTTCTTTAGTAAACTCATTTTTAACACTAATAATCATAGTATTTTTATCAAAATCTATTAATTTAGTTTCTTTAAACCAAGTATTAAAGCTAACCGCAGATGTCTCAGGTTCAATAATACTAAGTATGGCATTCCACTGGGTGTCATATTGATTTGACATACAAAACTCCTCCTATTAACAGATGGTTTATTCACAAGTTATTCAAGTATTGTCAACATGTGAATAATTTAATCAATAGTTATAAACATTAGATGTAATTAACTTAGTAAATAACATTAGATAAAGTAAAGTGAACATGATGTGGATAAAGTTATTATATCTATAAAATATGAATAAATATAAGGAAATAGTGAAAAAAATAGAAGTTATACACACAATTATCAACAGAATGTGAATAACTATAGATATAAACAACTTATACACAGTTAAATCTATAATATCAAATTCCCTGTGGAAAATCAACTGTTTAAGAAAAATATCCACAGGTTGTAGATAAAAAAATGGTGGATGAAGTCAACAGAAAATATAAATAGAGTAAAATATATGTAGTTTAAGAAAAAAAAGAATAAAAAAATGTCAATAATAGGCGAATAAAGTTAATAAAACTAGAATGTGGATAATTTTAGCCTTAAAATAGTAAAAAGAGAATAAGTATATAGAAAATAGAGAGAAATTTAATAGAAATAAAAAATAAAAATAAGTAAAAGGATAAAGTATAATAATATATAAATACATATATAAGGAAGAAAGTCTAGAAATAGTGTTTTAAAAGATAAAAAAATACTACCTTTTATTTGAATTTGAACAATTGGAAATAAATATCATGTTCATGGGGTTGACTACCTATTAGAAATCTTCTATACTAAAGCTAGTGCTTATTTGTTTTTAACTCTATATAGAGTTGTGTGTGCGAATATTTAATTTTATTAGTGCGAAACGTCCCAAGTGCATGGGAGTTAGTACAACGTGTGCATATTATGTGTCTACTTTAAATTCAAGGAGGTGCACATAATGAAAAGAACTTTCCAACCAAAGAAACGTCAAAGAAGTAAAGAACATGGTTTTCGTAAGAGAATGAGAACTAAAAATGGTAGAGCTGTACTCGCTAGAAGAAGAGTAAAAGGTAGAAAAAAATTATCAGCATAAAACAAGGCCGCTTTTGTGGCCTTGTTTTGCCTTATAAAAATTTAGGAGTGCTATAAGTATGAAATATACAGAATCACTTAAAAAGAATCAGGATTTTCGTAATGTATATAGAAGAGGAAAATCTGTAGCTAATAGATACTTAGTATTATATAAATATCCTAATAAAGAAGCTATTAATCGATTAGGAATATCTGTTAGTAAAAAAGTTGGAAATAGTGTAGTTAGAAGTAGAGTAACTAGACTAATTAGAGAGAGTTATAGATTTAAAGAAGAAAATATTATTTATCCAGGATGGGACTTCATAGTTATAGCAAGGGGTACGGCTAATGGTGCACCTTATCAAGAAATTGAAAGTGCTTTAGAACATTTGCTAAAACAACAAAAAGTCTTAGAAAAAAATTCGTAAATTGCCTATTATGTTAGAAAAATATATATTATTATTAGAATACATAGAAATAATAAGGTATAGATATTCCTAATTTAGGAGGTTTTAATATAAAGCAATTATCTTTTGTATGTATGCAATAACTTCGAAATAATAACGTTGTTGAAATAACCTAATTGTCATATTTGGATAGAGGAGTAATGATGAAAGACTTATTGAAAAATATAGCCTTAAAGTTAATTAAATTTTATCAATATGCCATATCTCCTATATTTGGGCCAAAATGTAGGTTTATTCCAACATGTTCACAATATACTTATGAAGCTATAAATGTACATGGTTTTTTTAAGGGCGTATTTTTAGGGATTAAGCGAATATCAAAGTGTCATCCATTTCATAAACCAATGTATGATCCAGTTCCACCAAAAAAATAACCGCCATTGAATAACAACAATACTTAGGAGGAAACCAATGGGAATTATTAACGACTTTTTTGGTATGATCCTCAATATTATATTTGAGGGTGTAGCATTAGTAGTACCAGTCGGCACACTAGGTGTCTCAATCATTATGTTTACATTAGTAACACGTTTATTACTTACTCCATTACAAATAAAGCAACAGCGTACAACACGCGCAATGAGTAAGATTCAACCTGAAATGAAAAGGATTCAAAAGAAATATGCTAATAAAAAAGATCAAGCATCTCAAATGGCATATTCACAAGAAATGCAAGGTGTTTATAAAAAATACAAAATTAGTCCACTTTCAGGATGTTTACCATTATTAATTCAATTACCACTTATTTATGCCTTATACAATGTACTTCGTCAGCCAAGTAGACATATTGTCGCTTTAGGGGACTTATATGTTAAACTTAGTGAGGTAATTACTAATTTAGTACCTAACTTCAATGAGATTATTGCTAAAGTAGTAGAGCAAATGCCGTTAAGTAGTACAGCAATGTATGAACTTCAAAAATTAGGAGAAAGTGCTCCATTATCAGATCAATTAAGTCACTTTACAACTCAACAATGGGAATTATTATTAGCTAATATCCCACAGAATGCTCAATTATCTGAGTTATTAATACAGAAACAAAATATCGAGTTATTCATCGTTAACTTAGTAGACTCACCACAACAATTAGTAAGTTCAGGAATGTGGTTAGCTCTTTTAGTACCAGTTGCAGCAGGTGCATCTACATTTATCTTTAGTAAAATTACTATGGCATCAAGTAGAGCTATGCAGCAAGGAACTACAGATAGTAGCGAAGCGAATCCAGCGGATAGTATGATGAAAGTAATGAATATTATGATGCCTATCATGATGGGTATATTCTCATATAGCGTACCATGTGGTCTTGCTTTATACTGGATTGCAGGTAACATTATTATGATGCTTCAACAAATTTGGGTAAATAAAATTGTTGATAAGCAAGATAAAAAATTAGAAGAACAACTTAGACAAGAGCGAGAAGCGCAAGGTATTAAGAAAAAGAAAAGACCAAGACCTGAGGGTGAAAAAACTAGTAAACCTAAGGGTGAAGGAACTGATTCACAAAGACAAAAACCAAGAAAACCTAGACCTGAAGGTCAAGCTACAGAAGGGCAAAAGCCAAGAAAGCCTAGACCTGAAGGTCAAGCTGCAGAAGGACAAAAGCCAAGAAAGCCTAGACCTGAAGGTCAAGCTGCAGAAGGACAAAAGCCAAGAAAACCTAGACCTGAAGTAGACGTAACAGTAAACAAAGAAGCTAATCAATCTGACAATAATCAATCAACTAGTGAGTCTAAAAATCTAAAAGAAGATTAATAAAACCTGGGGGTAGATTGAGATGAAATGTATAGAGAAAGTAGCAAGAACAATAGATACAGCAATAACAGATGCACTTATTGAATTAGGAGCAACTACTGATCAAGTAAATATTGAAATTATCCAAAAAGGGTCTAAAGGAATATTTGGAATAGGAGCCAAAAATGCTAAAGTTAAAGTAACTTTAAAAGAAATTGAAGAAGATACTTTAGAAACTATTACTGATATTGTAGAGGAAACTGTCCTAAATAAAGAGGTTATTAAAGAATCACCTCAACCTACAAAAAAAATAGCAAAAGCTGAAATAGATACTGAAGCTGCAAGTAAGCTTGCAATAGATTTTCTGACTAATGTATTAAAGGCTATAAATATTGAAGCAACGATTAATACAAAAGTAGTGGGAGATAAGCTAGATATTGATATTTCAGGAGATAAGATGGGTATTATTATAGGTAAAAGAGGAGAAACATTAGACTCTTTACAATATCTAACTAATATAGTTGTGAATAAAGGCAATGAAGGTTATATTAAAGTAATGATCGATACAGAAAATTATCGTTCAAGAAGAGAAGATACATTGAAGAAACTAGCTTATAAATTAGCTAAGAAAGCTTCTCAGACTAAAAAGCCTGTTATATTAGAACCAATGAACCCATATGATAGAAGAATTATACACTCTGCGCTACAAGATAGTAGAACAGTTAAGACGCATAGTGAAGGCAAAGAGCCATTTAGAAGAGTAGTTATTACTCCAAGTGCTGGTAAGTCTTACAAATAAAACAAAAGCTTCCCCTGGTGGGAGGCTTTTGTTTTATTATAAGTGCAATATTTCTAGTAGCTTAGAATTAATAAATTAGGAGATACTCTTATTAAGATGAATTGCAAATAAAAAGCTTTTAGAGTATATTAATTGCTAGAGACAAAAGTTTAGAAAGGAGCTATTTTTATGATATATCATGATACGATAGCTGCTATATCTACTGCACCAGGTGTAGGCGGTATAGGAATTATAAGAGTAAGTGGACAAGATGCCATTGAAATAGTAGATAAGATATTTAGAAGTATGGGTAAAAAATCTTTATTAGAAGTGTCTACTCATACTATACATTATGGACATATTATGAATCAGAATAATGAAGTAATAGACGAAGTTTTAGTTATGCTAATGAAAGGCCCTAAAACTTTTACAAGAGAAGATGTAGTTGAAATTAATTGCCATGGAGGTCCAGTTCCTTTAGATGCTGTTTTAATGGAAGTACTTCGTAATGGTGCTAGGCTGGCAGATAGTGGTGAGTTTACTAAGAGAGCCTTTCTTAATGGACGAATAGATTTAGCCCAAGTAGAAGCTGTAATGGATATTATAGAGGCCAAGACAGAGTTATCACTTTCACAAGCTATTAATCAGTTAGAAGGAAAGCTTTCTAAAAAAATAAAAGAATATCAAGATGTATTGATTCAGATTATAGCTCGTATAGAAGTATCTATAGATTATCCAGAATATGATGAGGATGAAGCTATATCGATTGGTTTTGAGGCTGATATTATAGAACTTAATAAAGAACTTAAAGAGTTACTTAAAACTGCAGATACAGGAAAGCTGATTAGAGAAGGGGTTAAGACTGCTATTGTAGGACAACCTAATGTAGGAAAATCATCATTACTTAATGCATTACTTGAGGAAAATAAGGCCATTGTTACGGATATACCTGGTACAACTAGAGATGTAGTAGAGGCTTATTTGAATATAGAGGGTATACCTTATCAGTTATTAGATACAGCAGGAATTAGAGAAACGGAAGATATAGTAGAAAAAATAGGTGTAGAGCGTTCAAGAACATCTATTCAAGAAGCTGATTTAGTATTAATGATTATCGATAGCTCTAGAGATTTAGATTTAGAAGAAATTGAGATTATCGAGAGCTTAAAATACAAAAAAGTTATTTATGTATTAAATAAAACAGATTTAAATCCATTAATTACCCAGGAAATGTTGATGAAATATGCAGGAGACTCTAAAATAGTGAGTATTTCAGCTATACTTCAAAATGGATTAGATGAATTAAGACGTACAATGAAAGCTTTTGTTGTTAGAGGTGAGGCGAGTGTTAGTAAAGGTGCGACTATTTCTAATAGAAGACAAAAGGAAGCACTAGTTAAGGCTATTGTGAGCTTGGATAAGGTAGTAGATACCATTGATATGGGAATGCCTGAAGATTGTATCGCAATTGATTTACATGATGCATATGGGAATCTAGGGATGATTATAGGAGAAGCCTTAAAAGATGAAATTATAAATGAATTATTCGGTAGATTTTGTTTAGGTAAATAAAAATTAGGAGGTTAATATGACTTATATTGCTGATTCGATAGATGTAGCCGTTATAGGTGGAGGACATGCTGGATGTGAAGCTGCACTAGCTACAGCTAGAATGGGAAAAGAAACTATTATGTTCACTATGAGCCTAGATAGTATAGCTATGATGCCTTGTAACCCTAATATTGGTGGTACATCAAAGGGACATTTAGTGAGAGAAATTGATGCTCTTGGTGGAGAAATGGGTAAAAATATAGATAAGACATACATACAGTCTCGTATGTTAAATACAGCTAAAGGGCCTGCAGTACACTCTTTAAGAGCACAAGCTGATAAAGATAAATATTCAGTAGAAATGAAAAGATTATTAGAAGATACACCTAATCTTTCTATTAGACAACAAGAAATTGTTGAAATAATAGTTGAAAATGATAAGGTTGTAGGTGTAATGACTAATAGAGGTGCTATTCACCACTGTAAGGCTGTTATTTTAGCTGGTGGGACTTATATGGAGTCTAGATGTCTTACAGGTGAGTGTATTGAATATACAGGACCTAATGGGCTTAAAGCATCTAAAAGTTTGAGTGATAATCTTAAAAGTCTAGAGATAGAACTTAGAAGATTTAAGACAGGTACACCTGCTAGAGTAGATGCTAGAACTGTAGATTTTAGTAAGATGGAACCACAACATGGAGATGAACGCGTTGTACCATTTTCTTTTGAAAACAGTGAAGAATCTATTAAGCGTGAGCAGTTACCTTGTTATCTTACTTATACAAATCTAGATACACATAAAATTATTCAAGATAATTTATATCGTTCACCTATGTATTCAGGTGTAATAGAAGGAACAGGCCCTAGATACTGTCCATCTATAGAAGATAAAGTAGTTAGATTCTCAGATAAAGAAAGACATCAAGTATTCCTTGAACCAGAAGGCGAAAATACTACAGAGATGTATGTACAAGGAATGAGTTCTTCATTACCAGAAGAAGTACAACTTGAGATGTTACGTTCTATTAAGGGACTTGAAAAAGTAGAAGTAATGCGTACTGGATATGCTATTGAGTATGACTGTGTTAATCCACTTCAGTTAAAGCATTCTTTAGAATTTAAGACTATAGAGAATTTCTTTAGTGCAGGACAAATGAACGGAAGTTCTGGCTACGAAGAAGCCGCTTGCCAAGGATTAGTAGCTGGGATTAATGCTGCATTAAAGATAGATAATGAAGAGCCTATGTTAGTTGATAGATCAGAGGGATACATCGGAGTCTTGATTGATGACTTAGTAACAAAAGGAACGAAAGAACCTTATCGTATGCTTACATCAAGAGCAGAATATAGATTACTTCTTAGACAAGATAATGCAGACCTTAGATTAACTGAAAAAGGTTATAAAGCAGGATTGGTATCTGAAGAAAGATATCAAGAATTTATAGCTAAAAGAGAAGCTATTGATACAGAGCTTGAGCGATTAAAAAATGTCTATGTAGGAACAAGCCAAAAAGTACAAGATATTTTGGAAGCTAAGGGGAGTACACTACTTAGATCAGGTATTGCATTAGGAGAGCTCTTAAAACGTCCAGAATTAGACTATAATGAGTTCGTAGAAGTAGATGTAACTCGTCCTAACCTTTCACAAGAAATCATTGAACAGGTACTAATAGAGCTCAAATACGAAGGATACATTTCTAGACAGCTTAAACAAGTAGAGCAATTTAAAAAACTTGAGAAAAAAGGTATTCCTACAGATATTAATTATGATGATGTATATAGTTTAAGATTAGAAGCTAAACAAAAATTAGAAGCTGTAAGACCAATATCAATTGGACAAGCATCGCGTATTTCTGGGGTATCACCAGCAGATATCTCTGTACTTCTTGTATATTTAGAGCAAAGAAAACATAAGAAGAAAGAGGATTAGAATATGGAACAAAGAAAACTTTTGTTAGATGGTGCTAAAGAGCTAGGAATAGACCTAACTCAAAAACAAATAGAGCAGTTAATGCAATATAAAAAACTCTTAGTTGAGTGGAATGAAAAAATGAATTTAACAGCTATCACAGAAGATATAGAAGTTATTACAAAACACTTTTTAGACTGTTTAACTGTAAATAATGCAATGGATATGTCCCAAGTAAAAACATTAGTGGATATAGGAACAGGAGCAGGTTTTCCAGGCTTAGTTATCAAGATAGTCTATCCACATATTCATGTGACACTTGTGGATTCTTTAAAGAAAAGACTTGTTTTCCTGGAGACAGTTATTAGTGAATTAGGATTAGAAAAAGTTGAGTGTATACATGGCAGAGCAGAAGATTTAGGGAAAAATAAAGACTTTAGAGAAAAATTTGAAGTATGTGCATCAAGAGCTGTAGCGAATTTAGCAGTACTTAGTGAATATACGTTACCATTTGTTAAGGTGAATGGATATCTTATTGCTCTTAAAGGTCAAAAATTAGAAGAAGAACTAGAGCAAGGGAAAAAGGCTATACAAATATTAGGTGGTGTACTTGAAGAAGTTGTAGATGCAAGAGTACCTTTTACAGATCTTAATCATCGTATAGCAAAAATAAAAAAAGTAAAAGATACCCCTAAACAATACCCACGAAAAGCTGGAGAGCCAACAAAATCACCATTGGGAATATAATAGAAATTTAAAAAGCTATCTTAAAGTGAAAATTAAGATAGCTTTTTTTAGAGAAAATTACAGTAAAAAGAGTAAAATGGAGTTTCGTGTAGTTTTTGATAAAATAATATGATATACTAATGTCTAATGTTTAAGAATGATTTGTTCGAGAGGGGAGTAGTACTCAATGCAAAAGGATCTAACGATACAATACATACCGGTAGACTTAGTAAGACCTAACCCATATCAGCCTAGAAAAATATTTAATCAGATGGCATTAGAAGAGTTGGCGGCTTCTATATTAACACATGGTCTTATGCAACCTATTACGGTACGTATCATAGGGAATTCTTATGAACTTATAGCAGGAGAAAGAAGATTAAAAGCATCTAAGATTGCAGGCCTTACAGAGATACCAGCAGTTATAGCAGAGGTAACAACTAAAGATAGTGCTGTACTTGCATTAATTGAAAATCTTCAGAGAGAGAATCTTAATTTCTTAGAAGAAAGTGAAGCTTATCAAGCTATTATGCAAGATTATGGATATACTCAACAAGAATTAGCTAAAACCTTAGGGAAAAATCAATCTACAGTTGCTAACAAGCTAAGAATATTAAAACTCTCACCACTCGTTAAGAAAAAACTAGTAGAATATAGCTTAACAGAAAGACATGCCCGTGCATTACTTCGATTACCAAGTGAAGAGTATCAACTAGAAGTAGTTGAAAAAGTGGGCAAACAAGAGTTAAATGTCAAAAAGACAGAGCAACTTATAGAGCAAATTTTAGTATCTTTGACAGAAGTAAAGGTTGAAGAAAAGAAAAATAATCGAAGGTTTAAAGCTTTTGTAAGAGATATAAGATTATTTACAAATACCATCACTCAAGCAGTAGATATGATTCAGCAATCTGGTATAGATGCGAAGTATACAATGGAGCAACAAGATGATGGGTATGAAATTAAAATTAAAATACCAATGAATAAATAATATATATTGCATAAATAAAGGGTCTAGTTAAATAAAAATAGCTAGACCTCATTTTATTGTATTGAATAGAATAATTTAGGAAAAAATCTAGAAGATAATATAACAATAGGTTAGAAGATATATCCTTGCTATAACATATAGAATTAGGTACAATATAGAAATGATAGAATGTTATCTAACGAGAAGAGTTAGATTGATATAGAGAAAACAGTCTAAAGGAGAATGATGATGAAAGATTTTAAATTAGAGCTAGCAAAAGTCTTAAATGATAAAATTCCTAGCCTTTCAGTAGAAGAAATCTACAATATGATAGAAATTCCAACTAATACAGATATGGGAGATTATGCATTTCCATGTTTCAAATTAGCGAAAGAATTTAGAAAAGCACCACCAATTATTGCAAAAGAGATAGCAGAAATATTGCCAGAAACAGATTTTATTACAAAAACAGAAAATATAAATGCTTATATTAACTTCTTTGTTGATAAAGAGATGCTAGTAGAAGATGTTATAGCTAGTGTACTTAAAGAAAAAGAAAATTATGGAATGAATACTTCAAAAGACAAAGGAAATGTAGTAATAGACTATTCTTCACCTAATATTGCAAAGCCTTTCCATGTTGGACATCTTCGTTCAACAGTTATTGGACATAGTCTTTATCGCATATTTGAAGCACTTGGATATACATGTGAGGGTGTAAATCATTTAGGTGACTGGGGTACACAATTTGGTAAATTAATTGTAGCTTACCAAAATTATTCTAGTAAAGAAACAGTAGAAGAAAAAGGTATTTCAGAACTACTTAGAATCTATGTACTTTTCCATGAAGAAGCAGAAAAAGATCCATCACTTGATCAAGCTGCAAGAGATTACTTTACAAGAATGGAACAAGGTGATGAAGAAGCTCTTGTTCTATGGAAATGGTTTAAAGAAATTAGTTTAAATGAATTTGAAAGAGTTTATAAAATGCTAGGAGTAACTTTTGATAGTTACAATGGAGAAGCATTCTACAATGATAAAATGGCTAAAGTTATTTCAGAGTTAGAAGATAAGGGTCTCATTGAAATAAGCCAAGGAGCAAAAATTGTAAGACTTGATGATGAGAATATGGCACCATGTCTTATTACTAAAAAAGATGGTAGTTCGCTTTATGCGACGCGTGATATTACAGCTGCAAAATACCGTAAAGATAATTATGATTTCAAAAAATGTATCTATGTTACAGCACTTCAACAAAACCTTCATTTCGCGCAATGGTTTAAAGTTATTGAAAAAATGGGTCATGAGTGGTCAGTTGACTTAGTACATGTACCATTTGGTATGGTAAGTATGGAATCAGGATCATTATCTACACGTAAAGGAAATGTTCTTTTACTTGAGGATATCCTAAGAGAAGCGATTGATAAGACAAAACAAGTTATAGAAGAAAAAAATCCAAATTTACCTGATAAGGAAGAAGTTGCAAGACAAGTAGGTATTGGGGCTGTTATATTTGATGATATGTATAACAATATTATTAAAGATATTCAATTCTCATGGGAGAGAGTTCTTAACTTTGATGGAGAAACTGGCCCATATGTACAATATACTCATGCTAGAGCATGTAGTGTACTTCGTAAAGCTGGTATTAGTTTAGATGATACATTAGAAGTAGATTATACTGTATTGACAGATGAGGCAAGTGTAGGCGTAGCTAAAGAAATAGCGCTATTTGAAGATACAATTAAGGAAGCAGCAGCAAAATATGAGCCATCTTATATGGCGAGGTATGCTGTAGATGTAGCACAAGCATTCAATAAATTCTATCATGATAATGCTATTCTTGTAGAAGATGAAAAAGTTAAAAATGCACGTTTAGGAATTGTAATAGCAGTTAAATACGTACTTAAAAATACATTATATTTACTAGGTATAGAAGCACCAGAACAAATGTAATATAAAATAAAGCTATCTTTAATAGATTATTAAAGATAGCTTTATTTATATGGTGCGTCCAGCTAAGCTGGACTATGCTTG
>JAVVPO010000046.1:0-3322 GCA_036655715.1 Cellulosilyticaceae bacterium
ACAATGGCTGTGGCTGTAACAATGGCTGTGGCTGTAACAATGGCTGTGGCTGTAACAATGGCTGTGGCTGTAATAATGGCTGCCAAAAACCAGCAAAAGAATGCTGTAAATGTTGTAACGGTGGATGGACCTGCAACCCAGGTACTTGGTACAATAATCACTATTTTGGAAGATGCTTAAAATAATTAAACCAATTATATAATATCCCTTTTCATTTAGATTAGAGCTTCTTCAATAATTAGAAGCTCTTTTTTTCATATCTTTAAATCATATCACTTATTTCATCATATACTATTATAAATTAATATAATTAGGAAGTGATTATATAACCATGTATGCTACCCCTCATCTAAATTCATATACAAAAGAAAATTCTATTAGAATCATCAATAAAACAAATCAGCCACTTACCAATATCAGACTTATTTTTGAAGATTTTAATATAAATATCTCGGAATATAAAATTGTAAGAGAAAGAGGTTCTTTATCTTATACTCCACCCCTTAACTTTATTGAACTAGGTAATCTATTTCCCAATGAATCAGCTGAATTATATTTTAAGATTGACCCTAGCGATACCGATTTACCTTTACCTCCTATTCCTCTTGATAGTATCCAAATATGCTATTCTTTAGAAGATGACGAGTCCATCCATTCTAACCTTAATACCTTCTTAGCCAATAACAAATAGAGAGTAAAAATCCCTATCTTAGATGGATGGGGATTCTCACTCTCTATTTGTTATTGCTATGCTTCTAAACTTTTTCTAAAAACTATGTACTTAGAGTCTTCATAAATTCGTATAAAATTATTTCTTTCAAATATTTTAATCGAATAAATATTGTTTGCTTTTACAAATGCACTGAAGGATTCTATTCCTTTAAACATATGCTTATTCATCTGATAATAAGATTCAATGAGCCCAATAGATTTCTTCCCTATACCATTCCATCTATGTCTCTTATCAATGCTATAGATAATAAGTGCATCATTCTTATGCTTTTCTATACGAAGTTCCCCTACGTCCTTCTCATCTTGCTCAATGATAAACATCATGGCATTTGGACTTCCTAACTTTTCTACAAACCACTTATAATACTCAGTCTTCTCTACTAGC
Source organism: Cellulosilyticaceae bacterium (assembly GCA_036655715.1). Taxonomy (GTDB): domain Bacteria; phylum Bacillota; class Clostridia; order Lachnospirales; family Cellulosilyticaceae; genus JAVVPO01. Next base: position 1,118 of record JAVVPO010000046.1, read on the forward strand.
TCCTGCTTATAACCATTTTTTCTTACTTCCTTATCATTTACCCATTCATATAATTTGTCAAAATCAGACTTTATTACTTCTCTCAGCATACTTTTCCCCTTAGCTAACAATTTTCCCCTTTATTATATAATAAAATTATTGTTATTTTATTATCTTTTTGTTAATTCTACTTTATTTTATATTTTTTATCCCATCCCCCTTTCTTTTTTCATATATTATTAGTATAAATATATTATAGATAATAATTTAAAAATTTATTTTTCAGTAATATTTAACTGCTTGTTTTTATATGTTATAATATTATATATAATTAAAGAAGAGGAGGTATTATTATGAGCATTAGCACCATCCTTTTACCAATCACCAATTCTCTCGATACTGAGGCTCTAAATTATACCAAAGAACTTGCTTTATCTAACAATGCTAACCTTATCGTTCTTTACATTACTAGTCCTTTAACCTTTACCAGTTGTTATAGCTATCCGAGTATATTATATTCTGTAGCCAATCTGAATATGGAAAGTATCAATATTGCTCATCAATGTCTTACCCAAAAAATTGATTCCTTACTTACAGATTGTCCTCACGAAGTCATCTGTTTAATAGGTCCTCACATGGATACCATTATTAATGTGGCTCGTCAAAAAAATGTAGATCTTATTGTTGTTCCAGGTGCCAAAGAGCATTCTCTTGATAAATTAATTCATCATACTAACAAAGATAAGTTATCTAAGAAAACTAAAATCCCAGTTATGATCTATGATGGTAAAAAAGAAGCTTAATAATCAATAGCTCTAGTTATAAGCATGCTTATAACTAGAGCTATTTTACGTTTATTCTTTTTGACAAATATTTATGTTTTGTTATAATGTCTCCATATCATTAAATTTTATAAACTAACGAGGTTAACTAATGACAAGAATCCCTTTACAAGACATTGAACGTAGTATTCAAACAAAATATCGAAAATATATATGGTCTCCTTTCATAAAAGCTATTAAAGACTATAACCTTATTGAAGAAGGTGATGTCATTGGCATAGCCATATCTGGAGGTAAAGATAGTTTACTTATGGCAAAACTCTTTCAACTACTTCATAGACATTCAGATATTTCATTTACACCCATCTTTCTTTCTATGGATCCTGGATTCAATGAAATTAACAAAGTAACTATGGTAGAGAACTGCGACCACCTAGGTCTTCCCGTACACTACTATGACTCAGATATATTTGAGGTATCTGAAAAGATCTCAAAAGACTACCCTTGCTATATGTGTGCACGTATGAGACGAGGTTTCTTATATGCTAAAGCGCAAGAACTTGGCTGCAACAAACTGGCACTCGGACACCATTTTGACGATGTTATTGAAACAACTATGCTAAATGTCCTTTATGCTGGTAGCTTTAAAACTATGGTTCCAAAACTTTACTCTACGGACTCTAAAAACTTAGAGCTTATTAGACCCCTTTACCACATACGCGAGCAATCAATCAAAAGCTTCATTACTCATACTGGTATCCCTGCCATGAACTGTGGATGCAAAGTAGCTGAAGGCATGACACCAAGCAAACGTCGTGAAGTCAAAGAACTCATTGCAAAACTTAAAGAAACTAATCCAAATGTGGATAAATCTATTTTCAAATCGGCTGAAAATGTAAATATTGATGCTATCTTGGGCTATCAGGCACAGGGCGAGAAGCATAACTTCCTAGATTTTTATAACGAAGATGTTATAGATTAATTTACCAAATAAATGATATACCCTGCTATAACTACCTGTAAAATCAAGATGAGTGGCATTCCCCATTTGAAATACCAATGTTTCGTCTTATGTCTAAACCAGTTCATCCCTAGAGTCGTTCCCAAACTTCCACCTAGCAGTGCCACGATAAACAAGCTTTTCTCAGGTATTCTATATTTTTTCTTGATAGCTTTTCTCTTATCTCCCCACATCATATAAAGTCCTATGAGATTTATAATCACTAAGTAAATCCATATATATTTTTGCATTACCTTGCCCCTTTCTTTATTTTCATTATATTCCCTCTGATAAAAGCATTCAATATACTTACGTAAATGGAAGTGGGCAGCTTACTTCAGCTGCCCACTTCCATCAGTCATCGTCATCATCATCGTTGTCGTCGTCGTCGTCGTCGTCGTCGTCATGATTATGGCTTTCTCCTACATTATTATCATCTTTTTT
>JAVVPO010000046.1:3422-19695 GCA_036655715.1 Cellulosilyticaceae bacterium
TCTTTTTCTTTGTCTTTTTCCTTATCGCTGTCCCTATCATCTTCCCTATCATCTTCATCGTCGTTTTCTTTTATCTCATTTTTATCCCTATCTTCATCCTCCTTATCATCGTTGTCGTTGTCGTTATCTTTTTTATTTTCTAAGCTATTAGAGCTGCTTTCCTCTTTTTTCATAGTATTGTTTGACACGTTGTTATCCTTGGGTGGTGTATTATTTGGTATAACTGGAGCTAATGTTTCCTTTACCTCATCATCTACTTTAGCTGATTTATCTTCTTTAACTAACTTATCTTCTTCAATATATTCTCCAATCTCATCAACATTAATAGCTGGATTACTTAAGATGTTTCTAATAATCTGTTCTACCTCTGCTTCTTTCATCCATTCATCATCTGATTCTCTCTCTAATTGTTTGGATGCTTCGTAGCGACCAAGACTTATATTCTTTTTCTTAGCCATTTGTCTGTCTTGCTCTGTTCCCTTTATATATAGAATTTTTGAATCACTAAAGTTAGTTTTAACGATTTCTTTAATGTGCTTCTCATGCACTTTACCTTGTTCATCCTCTGGTATATTCACCCCTACTAAGACTGCCCCTTTGGGCTGTAAATAGCCTTTAGCTTTAAGTTCCTGTTCAAGGAGTTTAAGTCCATTATCAAAGTCTTCACCCTTTAGATGCCCTAACTTAAGTCTACTTGCATCTTTATTTAACTCCACCACTTTAATAATCTTTTCCTGATCATCTAAAACAAACTCTATACTTGGGTTAACATCTAAACTCACAACCGCATACTCTTCAAATGGCCTACTATTAAATAATGTTGATACAAAAATAAGTAATACAGCTGCGGCCAATATCCCTACTTTAGTCCATAAGGGAATCTGCCTACCAGTATCCACGGCTATACTATAAATATCTTCCTCTGCAAAAAATATTTTCTGTCCTATCTCTATTCCATCTCTTTTTACTAGTCTTTTATATTTTCCAGATGGTTCCATGACAATGAAATATGCATCTTTTATCTCAACAACTAATCCTTTTCTCATTTTTCTCACTTCCTACTTAGTCAGCCATAATTTAACGCTATTTAAGTTTTTATAAAATATAATCACCACAGATATAATAAATTTCTTACTTCTCTTAAGAATTTTTTCTGTCACACTAAACTTTCTAGAAATATCTGTTACAGGCAACCTTTTCTTGGCATACATAAAAGTTGTGAATGCTTCTTCTTTACTAACTTTTTTAGATATATTAATGGCATAATCTCTTGTATCTTTATGTTTAGGTGCTTCTTCTACTAATTCATCAAATCCAAACCCAAATAATCTTATTTCTTGCCTTAACCTATCAAGCTCTTCCTTTAGTCTATCTTGTGTTTCAACAGGTTCTATGTAGGTATCTAAAATATCAATCCCTTGTTCCTTCAAAGCATCAATAGAGACTAAGTTTCGGTGTTTATTTTCCTTCTTTAAATAATTAATAACTCTGCTTTTAATAATAAGCTTAGCAAAACTTGTGAATTCCCCTCTCGCCTCTTCATATCTCTCTATCGCCTCTATAAATGCCATAAGCCCTATACTCAGTTCTTCACTATTTTCTGCTGATACATATTTTCCTGTTGTATCAGAAATAGTTTTTATAATCATAGGCATATATCCTTCTATTACTTCATTAATATCTCGAAATTTTTCTATTTGACTTATCTCTTTATATTTTTTTTGCAGCATTTCCTTTCCCACCTCATTTAGAATGATTATAATTTATATATTCCCATAAAATGTAATTTTTGTCTATCTCTTATCATATAATCATCTCTATTACTAAATACCACTATCACTCTGTATTTAGGTACTTTTTTCATCCTTTCCACTTACCGATTAACCATGTATAATAGACTTAATTCTATATTAGGGGGACTATTATGATAAGACTAAACCAATTACTTCATTTCAATACTATAATTATCCAATGCCATGACAATCCTGACCCTGATACACTTGCTTCTGGCTATGCTTTATATACTTACTTAAAACTTCATCATAAAAATGTTCGTCTGATTTACAGTGGACCTAATCAAATTTCCAAACCTAATCTAAAACTTATGATTGAATCTCTCCGTATTCCTATAGAATATGCAACTTATATAGATGTACCAGATCTTCTTGTTACTGTAGATTGCCAGTATGGTGAAGGTAATATTTACCATTTTCCAGCTAGAGCTATTTGTATGCTTGATCATCATATTCCTGTCTCTGAGCCTACTCCTTTATCTGATATCAGGCCTAATCTGACAAGTTGTTCTACACTTATTTGGACTCTCCTACTTGAATCTGGCTTTAACTTAGAAAGTCATTTAGAAGTATGTACAGCACTCTATTATGGTCTTCTAACAGACAGTAACTCCTTTACTGAAATCTCTGATGATTTAGACACACAAATGCAGAATACTATACCGTTTGATAACACCCTTATGAAACAGCTTAAATATTCAAATCTTTCTCTCATAGATTTGGTTACAGCAGGTACCGCCCTTGTTAGCTATTCTTTTAATCCTGAAAACAAATTTGCTATCTTCAAATCAGGGCCCTGTGATCCTAATATCTTAGGTTTCATTAGCGACTTAGTCATTCAGGTAGACTCTATCCACCTTTGCATTGTCTATTATGAAAATGAGGTTTCTATCAAATATTCTATACGTAGTTGTTCAGATCAAATTCTAGCTAATGAGTTTGCTAAATATATCTGCCAAGAAATTGGTTCAGGCGGTGGGCACATAGATAAAGCCGGTGGACAAATCAACCTTTTTATTTATAAAAAGCACTTTCCTCATTTGCCTATTTCTAACTATCTAACAGACTTTACTCAATCCTATTTATCTCAGCTCAGATTGAGTAAATAGCCTATTTGAAATCATCATTCTCTTTGACTTCAAATAGGCTATTATTTATTTAAAGATATCCTTTAGCTAAATCCCCGAGCTTATCCTTTCCTAACTTTTTATTATAGCATCAATCATAAAAAAAGAACCTCCTACTAGAAGATTCTTCTCTCTACTCTATAGCCACTTCGATAGATCTCTACCTCTTCCATAGATAATCCTTCGATGAATTCTTTTTTAATTTGCAAAAAATGTTCTATATCATTGAGGTATTGATAAAGCATTGCTCTATTTTCAAACTCTTCTCTGGTACTTGGTAGCTTTGATTGCTTAAAGCCTTCTCTTAGCTCTTTAAGTTCCTCTAGAAGTTCTTTCGCAGTAATCTCACCATGTATAGAGTCCGCTACTCTATTGGCAAAATCTGAGACGATTGTTGTCTCTTCAAAACTCATGAAAAATCTATAAAAATGCTCTCTCATATATTCCATCACTTGAAACTGCTTAGCTCTCATAGCAAAGTATCTCTCATACGGAGAAATAGTAGCAAAAATATGGTTATTGGAATGTTTATAGGCTTGCAATTCTGCCACTTTTATATCTTCTTCTATTTGCTTAAAGTAGTTTTCTTCTTCTATACATACACTTTGTTCTTTAAGTGATCTAGCCATGCTATTAAATAGCTCATACATATTCTTTTCTATTTTCTGTCTATATTCAAAGAGTTCTCCTTCTATACTTGGCATATATAGATTTAATATAAGAGCTACTCCCGCTCCAACTATAAAGAGCAATAACTCATTGGTTAGCAAATGAGTTGCTACGGATTCTTCTACTAGTAAGTGTGTTACTAATACAGATGCCATAACGATACCATCAACTATACCGCCCTTTGCCGCAATAGGTATGAAGATCAATAAATAAATACCAAATACTACTGGATTATATCCTAGTATACTAAATAAGATACTTGAGATAATAAGTGCAATGCCTGTTGCCCATAATCTCTTCGCCGCAATCTCTATAGACTGTCTTTTTGTTGCTTGTACACTAAGTATCGTAATAATTCCTGCCGATACAGCATATTTCAGCCCCAGCATCGTTGCGAGTATAATAGCTATTGTCGTTCCTATTGCTGTTTTTAAAGTTCTTACACCTATTAATTTTTTAATAATATCACCTTCTATAATTTAAATAAAATACCAAGTACTGCACCTGCAGCTATATACACAATAGGATGTTTATCGCATTTTGCAATTGCCCATATGGTTAAAACGCATATTAATGTTGCTTTAATATTGATAAGGTCTACTATATTCCCACTTATATTATACTTATCCATATTAACTAAAGCAATCTTTGCTACTTCAAATCCCGCTGCTCCGATCAGTCCTGCGACTACTGGTCGAATACCATAAAACCCTGATTGTACAATCTTTTGTTCCCTAAACTTTTTAAAGTAATGCGCTATTATAATAATGATAATAATAGATGGTGTTATCAGTCCAAGTACTGCAACAATAGAGCCTAGAATATCCGCCGTTTTATACCCTACAAATGTCGCTGCATTCACACCTATTGCTCCTGGAGTAGATTCTGCAATGGCTATAATATCTAATAAATCTGAGCTTGTTATCCACCCAAATTGTTCTACGACTATCTTTTGTAAAAAAGGAATGGTTGCAAGCCCTCCCCCTACAGAAAATAATCCTATCTTAAAAAACACAAAATATAGGTCTAATATTATCATTGTATCTCACCTCTTTTTCTATCTGAAAAAATCCCTATAAGGGTAGCTGCTACAATCGCCCAAACCGGTGAAATAGGTAAGAATGCAACGACTAAGAATCCAACAACAAAAATCCCTAAAGTTACTTTATCTTTGACCGCTTGTCTTGCCATTTTATAGACAGTCTGCACAATAAGTGCTACAACTATAATTCTAATGCCACCAAAAGCATGCTGAACTACTTTATATTCTATAAAGTTATCAAGAAACATGGCAATAATAGTAATCACGATAATAGACGGTGTTACCATACCAAGTGTTGCTACGATTCCACCTACTATCCCACGTATTTTATACCCTATAAAAGTAGCAGTATTCACAGCAATAATACCTGGTGTAACTTGACCTATAGCATAATAATCCATTACCTCTTCATCTGTTGCCCATCCTCTTTTTTCTACAATCTCCTTTTGTATAAGTGGTAACATAGCGTATCCCCCACCAAAGGTAAATGCTCCCATTCTAAAAAAGACCATAAATAAATCTATTAATTGTTTCATATTCATTATCCCCTATTCTATATCTATTTGAATATTAAATTATTTTCTATCTTATTATAGCTTAATCATCTTCTTTCTTCAAATAAGTTAATCTATACTTTTCCTATTTTCTTGAATAGACCAAAAACTTATTATATACTTGGTAAATAGGAGGTAATACCTTTATGTTGAAATTAATTGCTATGTTTCTTATGCTCATAGATCATGCTGCATTAGTATTTTTACCAGTAACTAATCCCCTCTATATCCTTTGTAGATTAGTGGGCCGCTTGGCTATGCCTATTTTTGCTTATAAAATCGCTTCTGGCTTTATTTATACGAGTAACCTCGATAAATATATAAAAAGGGTAGGCCTCATGACCTTATGCGCCCAAATCCCCTTCATATGGATGATTACCGGCGCTACATTCCAGGAACTCTTCACCCTATCTTTTCTTACTACCCTTATATCTCACTGGAATGTAGGCTTAACTTTTGTATGCGCCTTGCTTATTCTGAAATTTTACAAAGAGCTTAGTGAATGCATCGCAAGATATCCTTCATTTAACATTATATACATAGCACTTCTAGGCCTTGTTGCCTTTGTTGCAGACTATGGTCTTTATGGTGTTATGATGGTTATGACTTTCTATATGTTTATAGCGTATAAATTGACTTATACTAAGTGTACCCTCTTACTTGCCCTGTGTACGCTTCTTAGCTATTTATCCCCTCTATCTTTAGGACAATTCGATGGTTTCTTACTTCAATTACCTTGTCTATTTAGCTTGATTCTAATTAAAATAATACCAGATAGCAAATTTCCTTTGGGACGTATCATTTGGTATAGTTTTTATCCCCTTCATATGCTCATTCTAGCTTTTTTAAGTAGCCTTATTTTTTAAAATAATTTTATTCTTTGGTCATATTTTCTCCCCATAGCTCGTACATATAATATATATACATTAGAAATGAGGGGGAGAATTTATATGTCACATCCTATTACAGTCCAAAAGAGAAATACCAAACAAAGTTTAACCGCTTTACGCGCTAAAGGATCTATACCAGGTATCCTTTATGGTCAATCTTTAGCTAACTCTATCTCTATCGAAATAGCTCTTAAAGATTTACAAACACTTATCACTGTTACTTCAAATTCAACTATCTTTCCACTCCAACTAGGAGAAGAAACGTGTGATTGTATTCTTCGTGAATATCAAACAGATAGTTTATGTAGCGAAATTCTTCATGTGGATTTTCAAGTCGTTAAAAAAGGTGAAATTGTTAAGATGAGTATCCCTGTTACCTATGAAGGCCTCGACTATCTAAAAAATAAAAAGCTTATTATTGAAAAATCTATAGATAAACTTGCGGTTAAAGGCCCTGTTCAAAATCTTCCTCAAACTTTCATCGTTGATGTAGGTGCTCTTGACAAAGGTGCTAAAATCTTTGCACAGACTGTCACACTCTCTCCGAACACAGAGTTACTTATTCATCCTGAAACGATTATCGCTACCGTTCAATAGAAATAGGGGCTGTTGTGAAAACAGTCCCTATTTCTTATTGTGCGAAACAAAAGCCTAGGAGATTCCTAAGCTTTTGTTCCAAATTTAAATACTGTTCTTTTATTATACTTTTTCCCTACTTCAAGTATACTATCTTCTTTATAACATTGATTATACCCTATAGGAAGAGATTGTGTTTCAAAACATATACCATATCTAGGTGAGCCTATCTTATCATTATAAAGCATCAGTGGATCTGCAAAATTCATAGCATATACCACTACGGCTTTTTCATCCGTCTTAATGGTCATAAGACGCCCAGATACAGGATCATGATAATACGCATCTATATCAGAAGATTTCTTTAATACCCATGGATGATCATACCCTGACTGTAAGTCAGTTTCCTTGGCATCTATTTCTTTACCAATGACCTTTGGCTCATTAAAATCAAAAGTTGTTGTATCTTTTACATCTATCCACTCTCCTGTTGGAATAGATTCTTCATCCAATTGGCATACTTTATCACTATCGATGTACATCATATGCTCTAACACCTTAGCTTTAATATTCCCAGATAAATTAAAGTAACTATGATTTGTTAAATTAACTACAGTATCTTTATCTGTACTTGCTTTATAGTTTAAAATGAGTTCATTTTCATTGTTTAAAGTGTAGCTCACACTCACATCTAGATTCCCAGGATAACCTGCTTCTCCATCTGCACTTGTACAACTCAATATAACCCTTACATAGTCTTTTTCTTCTTCTAACTTACTATCCCATATTTTTTTATGGAATCCAGCATCCCCACCATGCAATGTATTAGCATTATTATTAATGGTTAGCTCATAAGTCTTTCCTTTAATCTCGACTTGCCCCTTATGTATACGTCCGCCTGTCCTACCTATAATCGCCCCAAAGTAAGGTGGATTTTCTAAATAAGTTTCTAAATCCTTAAATCCTACTACTACATTTTCCATGTTCCCAACTTTATCTGGAACGATAATCTTAGTAATAATTCCCCCTAGACTTAAGCACTCTACTTTCATTCCATTATCATTTATTAATGTTATAACTTGAAATTCTTTTTCCCCAATACTTACTTGCTTTTTAGATATATGCATTTCTTTCCTCCTTGATTTCATCTAACTCTCTATTTATATTTTATACTTATATTTAATATTTTTAAAGCTTTTTCGTTTTTTCTGCGTTCTAGGCGATTAAAATAATATTAGACTCGAACTTTTTCCTATAATATAGTACAATAGCTATATTATAAATATTACATAAGGGAGTGTTTTTTTTGATTGAACCAGTATTAGTAATAATGGCGGCCGGGATGGGTAGCCGATATGGGGGACTTAAACAAATTGATCCTATTGGATCACAAGGGGAAATCATCATGGACTTTTCAGTTTATGATGCTATTCAAGCAGGATTCAAAAAAGTTGTTTTTATCATAAAAAAAGAAAATGAATTAGATTTCAAAGAAACTATTGGTGATAGATTATCAAAAATTATTGATGTATCCTATGTCTATCAACAATTAGACCTATTACCAGCAGGCTATGAAGTGCCAGATGGCCGCGTAAAACCATGGGGTACAGGCCATGCTATTCTTTGCTGTAAAGATGTTGTTGATGGCCCCTTTGCAGCTATTAATGCTGATGATTATTATGGTCAGGAAGCTTTCAAACTTGTTTATGACTACTTAAAGCATCATCAAGATGATGAAAAATATCGTTATACCATGGTTGGCTATGTGTTAGAAAATACATTAACTGATCATGGCTATGTCGCTAGAGGTATCTGTGAGTCACAAAATGGTTACTTAACAGGTATCAAGGAAAGAACTCATATAGAAAGAAAAGATGACCTCGTACAATTTCTTGAAGGTGATACCTATACACCTGTAGATCCTGCATGTACTGTCTCTATGAATCTTTGGGGTTTTACATCAAGTTTCTTTAATGAACTTGAAATGAGATTTACTCAGTTTCTAGATCACGCACTCATTAATGACCCACTTAAAGCAGAATATTTTCTTCCAAATGTAGTTGGTACCCTCATTAACGAAGAATCAGCTACTGTTAAAGTATTAGAATCAAAAGATAAATGGTACGGCGTAACTTACAAAGAAGATAAACCTGTTGTAGTGGCTGCCATTCAAGCTTTAAAAGAAAAAGGTATTTATCCAGAAAATCTGTGGGAGGATTATATAAATGAAAAATAATATAAATTTTGATGAACTTAAAAACATTGCACAACAATTTAATTTCGATGGCGACATCACAAGCGTAGACCCTTGGGGGAATGGACATATCAATGATACGTTCGTTATTAAAATCATAACAAACAACATGCCTGGTAAATATATTCTTCAAAAAATTAATAAGAACGTATTTACAAACCCTGCTGAGGTTATGGAAAACATCGAAAAAATCACTGCTCATTTAAAAACTAAAATTGCAGCTTACGGTGGGGATGTTAACCGTGAAACACTTAATATCATTCCCACTAAAGAGAATGCAAATTATGCTATTGATTCACAAGGTGATTACTGGCGTGTATTTGCTTTTATTGATCATGCTATTTCTTATGAAATCATTAGCAATCCTAATGACTTCTATAACTCAGCTAAAGCTTTTGGTAAATTCCAGAAGCTACTTGCAGACTTCCCAGCAGACACATTACATGAAACGATTCCAAACTTCCATCATACCATTAGCCGCTATGAGACGTTTTTAGAGGCAGTGAAAAATGATAAAATGGGACGCGCAAAAGATGTTCAATCGGATATCCAATTTGTAATAGATCGTAAACAAGATACTGAAACACTTTTACATATGCTAGAAGCTGGTGAATTACCACTTCGTGTAACGCACAATGATACTAAAATCAATAATGTTATGGTAGATGAGTCAACAGGTGAAGGTATTTGTGTTATTGACTTAGATACAGTTATGCCTGGTTTATCTCTTTATGATTTTGGTGACTCTATTCGTTCTGGTGCTACATCTGGACTTGAAGATGAACCAGACCTTTCAAAGATTTGGATGGAGCTTCCGCTCTTTGAGATTTATACAAAAGGATTCATGGAGTCCGTTGGTGATGCTTTAACTGAAAATGAAGTGCTTATGCTGCCTATGGGAGCTAAGGTTATGACCTTTGAATGTGGTATTCGTTTCTTGACAGACCACTTGAATGGTGATACTTACTTTAAGATCCACAGAGAAGGCCATAATTTAGATCGTGCAAGAACGCAGTTTAAGCTTGTTTCGGATATGGAAGCTAAGTGGAGTGAGATGATGGGGATTGTGAAAAGTTATATTGGGTAAACCCTACATTGGGTAATAAAAGGGATGCCTTGGATTGATGGGGTAGTCCGCAAGAGGGGGGAGATGTCTTGCTTGGCTATTCATCCTCTTGAGGTGTCTCTTGTTTGTTGCTGGGTTTTTATTACTGGTTCTGTTATTAAAGGATTTTTTTGCTTTTGCTTGCGTTTACACTGTTTATTAAGCAGTCTTATCAACCTAGGAGAGGACTAATTCTTATGAAAGAGACCACAAAAAAGACCATATATGTAGTAGCAGTTGCGATAATGGGAAGTCTATCGGTTTTATTAATTCCATTGTTATTTAACTAATTCACTCATCATGAGTATTATATTAAATCAAATAAATGATTTTAATTAAAGTATAATAGAGGAGACATAGAAAATGATACAATCAATAGTACATATTGCTTTAGTGGTAGCAGATTACGATGAAGCCATCGATTTTTATACGAATAAACTTCACTTTACATTAGTTGAAGATACTTATCAAGCAGAGCAGGATAAACGCTGGGTAGTCGTATCCCCACCGGGTTCTAACGGAACTACAATATTGCTGGCCAAAGCTTCTAAATCTGAGCAAACGCCCTTTATCGGTAATCAAGCAGGTGGTAGAGTTTTTATATTCTTAGGAACAGATAATTTTTGGCGCGACTTTAATGAAATGAAAGAAATAGGAATAGAATTTGTGAGAGAACCTAAAGAACAAGACTACGGAACAGTAGCTGTTTTCAAAGATTTATATGGTAACTTATGGGACTTAGTCCAATTCAACCAAAATCACCCTATGTTTGGAAGGGTAAAGTAATTTACCCCCTCCTTCTTGCACTCTCCCTAACCATAAGCTCAGTCGGAATCAAAATCTTCTTATGAATAGTTCTCCCTGACCTAAGTTGTTCCGTAAGCGTTTCCACTCCTGTTTCCCCCATAAATTCTGTATGTACTTTTACCGAGGTCAACGCTGGTACCAAAAACTGTGCTGTCTGAATATCATCAAAACTTACAATACTAATATCCTCTGGAATACTAAGTCCTGCTTCTGCTATAGCCTTATACGCGCCTATCGACATAGGATCACTTGCTATAAAGAAGGCCGTAGGTCTTACTTTATCTACCAAGGCTTTTTTCATCAAACTATATCCATCTTGTGGTGTGAATTTCCCCTTTAACAGCCATCCCTCTTGATAGCTTCCCTTCTTAATCATAATCTCCTTATAGGTTTCTTCTCTATAATCAACAACCATTTCTCTGCCTTCGTTAATATATTCTTCCCCACCTATATAACCTATATCCACATGCCCTAACTGATACAAATAGTTCAATGCCTCTGTTACACCTTCTTTATAATCGGTTACAACACTATCATAAAGTTTTTCTTGTGGTGAACAATCTATAAAAACAATGCTACTAGCTATTTCTTGTAGTAATTTAATATCTTCAGGCCCAAATTTCCCAATAGCTACTAGACCATCTATGTCTTTTGCAGCTTCTTTGGTATCTCTTAAATCAACATTGCGATAAGATACTTCTTCTTCTTTGCACTTCTTCTCTACAGCTAATCTAATAGAAAGATAATAAGGGTCATTAAGCTCTTCTCTTTCCGTATACCAATGAACAATGCCTATCCTATATTTTTTTGATTTATGTTTGCGTTCTCTAATTGTTACATAATTTAATTCTTCTGCTACTGCAAATATTTTTTTCTTAGTAGCTTCTGACACATTCAAACTGTCATCCAAATTAAGTACTCTAGATACCGTAGCAATTGATACACCTGCTACCCCCGCTATGTCCTTAATCGTTGCCATATTCATCCTCCTGTTACTTAACAAAACTTTATATTTTTTCATATTCTATCATACTTTTAAAAGTTTGTGCACCTTGCCACCTAAATATTTTAGTAAAATTATTGATTTTTTTTACTAAAAGAATATAATTAAGTTATAAAATAATCGTATGTATAAAAGGAGCGTTTCTATGAATCTTGAAGCAATGCAAAACACGTTTGAAAAAGTATTTGGTCATGCTAACGAAACAGCATTTTTTGCACCTGGTCGTATTAATCTAATTGGGGAACATATTGATTACAACGGTGGACTTGTATTCCCTTGTCCTATCACGCTAGGTACATATGCTCTTGTGAGCAAAAGAGAAGATAGCAAAGTATGTGCTTACTCTATGAACTTTGAAGATTTGGGCGTTATAGAGTTTGACCTTGATAATCTTGAGTATGATAAAGCGCATAACTGGGTGAATTATGTAAAAGGCATTGCTAAATTCTTAAAAGAAGATTTTGAAGGTATTAACCACGGATTTAACATGGTAGTATTCGGTAACATCCCAAATGGTGCTGGTTTATCTTCTTCTGCTTCACTTGAAATGCTTTCAGCAGTTATTTTCAAAGATACTTTTGGCTTAGATTTAAGCCCAGTAGATGCAGCACTTCTTGGTAAAAAAGTTGAGAATCTCTACATCGGTGTCAATAGCGGTATCATGGATCAATTCGCTATCTCACTTGGTAAAAAAGATAGTGCTATTTTACTTAACTGTGACACACTTGAATATTCTTATGCTTCACTTTTATTACCAGCTCATAGCATTATTATTATGAATACAAACAAGCGCCGTGAACTTGCTGACTCTAAATACAACGAGCGCCGCGGGGAATGCGAAAGCTCTCTTGCTAAACTTCAATCAGTACTTCAAGTAAATAATCTTTGCGAAGTAACACTTGATGCACTTGAAGCTAATAAAGACCTTTTAACAGAAATCGAATACAGAAGATCTCGTCACGTTATTACAGAAAATATCCGTGTAAAAGATGCTATGACTTGTTTTAAGGCCAACGACTTAGCTGGATTTGGTAAACTTTTAAACGGTTCTCATACATCTCTTCGCGATGATTATGAAGTAACAGGTATCGAACTTGATACACTCGCTGAATCTGCTTGGGCAGAAGAAGGTGTACTTGGTGCACGTATGACTGGTGCAGGATTCGGTGGATGTGGTCTTGCAATCGTTGAAAATGATAAAGTAGATTCTTTCATTACTAATGTAGGTAAAAAATACTTAGAGATCATCGGCTATGAAGCTTCCTTCTATATTGCTTCTGTAGGAAACGGTCCAACACAATTAAACTAATCCAAAGGGGGATTTAAATATGAAAATTCTAGTTGTAGGTGGAGCTGGCTACATCGGTTCTCACGCAGTTAAGCAGCTTCTTGAAAATAACTTTGAAGTTGTTGTTATAGATAGTCTTGAAACAGGTTACAAAGAAGCCGTACCAACCGAGGTACCTTTCTACCTCGTAGATATTAAAAATAAAGAAGCCTTACTTGAAGTCTTCACAAAAGAAAAATTTGATGGTGTTATCCACTTCGCTGCTAACTCACTTGTTGGTGAATCTATGGTTAACCCCCTTAAATACTACCACAACAATGTGCATGGCACACAAATCTTACTCGAAGTAATGGTTGAATGTGGTGTACATCATATCGTATTCTCCTCTACAGCAGCAACTTATGGCGAGATTAAAACAATGCCTATTACAGAGGATATGTTAACTAATCCAACCAATACTTATGGTGAGACAAAACTTGCTATTGAAAAAATGATGAAGTGGACTAGCAAAGCCCATGACCTTAACTATGTTTGCCTAAGATACTTCAATGTAGCTGGTGCAGATCAAAGTGGTTCTATCGGTGAAGCTCACAATCCTGAAACTCACCTTATTCCTCTGATACTCCAAGTACCTCTTGGCCAAAGAGAACATATCACTATCTACGGCAATGACTATGATACAGAAGATGGTACTTGTGTTCGTGACTATATCCATGTAACTGATCTTGTTAATGCCCACATATTAGCACTTAACTATCTTGTCAACGGCGGAGAAAGCAATATTTTCAACTTAGGGAGCAACAGCGGATACTCTGTGAATGAAATGATTGAAGCTGCGCGTAAAGTAACAGGTCATCCAATCCCAGCAATCTTAAGTGAGAGACGTGCTGGTGACCCAGCAGCCCTTATTGCTTCTTCTAGCAAAGCAAAAGAAACCCTCGGCTGGTCCCCACGTTATACTGATGTAGAAAAAATTATAGCTAGTGCTTGGCATTGGCATCAAGCTCATCCTCGTGGATATAAAGGAGAATAATCATGACTAGACTTTACGCCCTTATTGATAACCTCATTAGCCTTAGTATAGCTAATCAACTGATAGAACCTATGGATTCTATCTATGTACGCAACAGAATTCTTTCTTTATTTAAAGAAAACGAATACGAGCGCACTCTTCCTATACAAAAAGACCTTTACCAAACATTAGAATCACTTACTGATATCGCAGTAGAAAAAGGTTTGATCGCCGATACATTAGCAGACAGAGACATTTTCTCTTCTATGATTATGAACGAATTTTTAGATAAGCCATCTATTGTTAATCAAAAGTTCTTCCAAAAATACGAACAATCTCCTAGTGACGCTACAAATTACTTCTATCATACTAGTAGAGCCTCAAATTATGTTAAAGTAGATCGTATAGCTAAAAATAAAGAGTTCACAGTAGACTCTCCATATGGTGATATCAAAATCACTATTAACCTTTCTAAACCAGAGAAAGATCCTAAACAAATTGCCCTTGAAAAACTTGCTCCTCCAAACAAATATCCTTCATGTCTTCTTTGTATAGAAAATGAAGGCTACAATGGAACTATCAAGCTTCCAGATAGAGCAAATCATCGTATGATCCGTTTAGACTTAAGTAACAAATCTTGGTTAATGCAATACTCTCCTTATCTCTACTACAACGAGCACTGTATCGTATTATCCGAGACGCATACACCAATGCAAATTACTAAGCAAACTTTTTACAACTTACTCTCCTTCACAGGATTACTTCCTCATTACTTCATTGGATCAAATGCTGACCTTCCTATCGTCGGGGGTTCTATTTTATCTCACGAACATTACCAAGGTGGAAGTTATACATTCCCTATTAATTCTGCTAAAGACTTATTTAGTTTTACTATCAATAAGTATCCAAACATCCAAGCTAAGGCTATGAACTGGCCATTATCCACTCTTAGACTTTCTTCTAAGACTATTAATGATTTAGCCGAGTGTAGTGATATGATTCTTAAACTTTGGAAAGAGTACAATGATGTAAGTAATGATATTCTTTCACATACAACAAGTACACCTCACAATACTATTACACCAGTTTGCAGACGTAATGGCGAGTATTATGAAATGGACTTAGTGCTTCGTAACAACCGCACAAACGATAATCACCCACTAGGTATTTTCCACCCACACGCAGACGTTCATCATATTAAAAAAGAAAATATCGGCCTCATTGAAGTTATGGGTCTTGCCATCTTACCAGGTCGATTATTAACTGAACTTGAGGAAATTAAGGCTTATATCTTAGGCACTACAGACACTGTGCCTGAGTATCACAAACCATGGGCCGATAGCCTTAAAGCCACTTATGAAGAGACACAAGATTTAGAAGCTTTCATTATCCAAGCCATAGGTGATAAATTTGTAAGAGTTCTTGAAGATGCTGGTGTTTATAAACTAAATGAAAAAGGTATTCAAGGCTTCAAGAAATTTGTAAGCACCTTTTCCATTATCAAATAGCAAAAAAAGTAATCTAATCACATTCCTTCCTATTTTTGAATATAATGCAGTGGATAGGATTATTCTCATCCTACCTGCTTGTACAATTCGTACTTGCATGTCTATACATGGCAATAAATAAAGTAAGGATGATGTGGTATGAAATCAGATATGAATAAAGTGGCTCTTGCAGCGTCACTTTTCTTATTAGGTAAGTCTATGTCTCGTAGTACTACTGCACCTGGTGATAGTATTATCTTTACCATTACAGGGCCTAGCGGTCAAAATGTTATACTTCCTGAAACAGATGTGGCCATTAGCCCTGGTGAAAGTGTTTTAGATGCATCACTTCGTGTATTTGATGAGTTTAACCTTCCCTATGAAATAGCTGGCTTTGGCAAAGATACTTATGTTTTAGCTATAGATAATATCTCTCAATATGAGAAAGGCCCCGAAAGTAGATGGCTCTATAACATAGATGGTGTCTATCCTTCTATGAGCCCAGCAGAATACATCCTTCCAGCTGATGCTAGGGTTGAATGGATCTATACAATTGATGGTGGTAAAGATATAGGTGCACCTTTAGTTTCTTTCGAGCAACGTAACAATAATACACTTGCTAGAAAATAAGAATACTATTAGTTACAAAATATAAGTTGTTTTAAC
>JAVVPO010000047.1:0-19474 GCA_036655715.1 Cellulosilyticaceae bacterium
AAGCACGCCGCCAGCGTTCATCCTGAGCCAGGATCAAACTCTCAATATAAAAATTCAATGTGTTATCTTTAGATTGTCCACCTATACATTGCTGTTAGATAGCCTATCCATCCTAACATCATTTCATCTTATATGCTTTGAGTAATCTCTAGCATAAAAAAATAAATTAACTGGCATTAATTAGGTATATAATATTCTATTAAGTGGACAACCTTTCGGTTAGCCACTTATCTATAATACCAATAGATTTTTTATTTGTCAATATTGTTTTTTGTTTTTTAATTAATTCACTCTATTTATCAAATTATTTTAGTTTAATTTCTTTAGATTATATAGTATAATAAAATTTATATTTTTATTACAAAGGATGGTTTTATGAATATTTTAATTGTCTCAGATCAAGAAAGCCCTTACCTATGGGATTATTTTGACAAAGATAAATTCAGGCATATAGACTTAGTAATTTCATGTGGTGACCTTAAAGCTTCTTATTTATCCTTTTTAGTAACAATGATTCCTGTCCCTCTTCTTTATGTACATGGTAATCATGATACGAGGTATTTAGAAAATCCTCCTGAAGGATGTATTTGTATTGAGGATGAAGTCTTTGAATATAAAGGGGTTAAAATAGCTGGACTTGGTGGTTCTATGGAATATGTAGGGGGCCCCTTCCAATATACTGATGCGATCATGTCCAAACGCTCAAAAAAGCTTATTAAAGCTTGCAACAAAAAAGGTGGATTAGATATTCTTGTGACCCATGCACCTACCTTAGGACTTGGAGATGGCGAAGATCAGTGTCATAAAGGATTTCAGGCATTTTATGATATCTATTCTACTTTTAATCCTAAATATCATATCCATGGGCATCAACATCTTAATTATACAGCCAAATCACAAAGAGTTCACAACTATAACAATATTACCATTATTAATGGTTTTAACTATCACGTCTTAAACTATTAGTTTACTCTGGCTATCATCCACATTTTACTAACTCTACATAAAAATTAAAGCTTGTAAGCACATGTGCTTACAAGCTTTAATTTTTTATAATATCTTGCATAAAGGAAAATGGGTCTGTTGGCTTTAAGTCTTTATTGTCAGGGAGTATGCCATCTACCCCTTCTACTAACCAGTCCATCTTGATAATGTCTTCATAATCACATACTTCACCCGTTTTAATCTTCAGAACACCTTGTTGATCATAAATGGGCCCTGTAAACACATTAAACTCATTTCTTATAATAGCATTCTTAACACACTCAATGAGATTCTTCATTTGAGGACTAATATTTCTATTAGAATAGAAAAGATCAACGATTCCCGTATTCATACCAAGCCAAAAATTCATAGGTGCTTCATCATTCGTGGTGGTATCATAAACACTTTTCCACGTACCGCTTAGTATGTTGCGAATAACTTTTTCATAGAAGACGCCCCAGTTCCAAATCGCCATAGCATAGTGCTTTTTTTCATCCCCTAAGTTGCTGTAGACACCATATTCTTTGGACATATCTTGTGGTACGGGTAAATCTTCATTAGAAATAATATCTGCTCCTACTTCAAGAAGCTTTGTTGCTATATCTTTACCTTGTTCAGGGTTATCCCATCTATAGGTCCACATAGCCTTGACTTTGGCTCTTGGATTAACAGCTTTTACACCCAATGTAAATGCATTAATACTTGAGATAACTTCTGAAATTGGATAAGGCGCCACATAGCCTATGATGTCTGTCTTTGTCATTGCTCCTGCAATCATACCTAACAAATATCTAGGTTCATGTATTCTGCCAAAATATAATGTCAAAGATTTATAAGAATGCGTTGCAGCACAGTTAAAGAATTTTACATTAGGATACTCCATTGCAGCCTTAAGTGCAGGTGCTACAAAAGTTGGGCTAGTTGTAAAAATAACATCATATTTTTCTTTGGCTAATTGCTCAAATACGGGATAAGCATTTTGATTCTCAGGTACATTGATTATTTTTGTACTCTGAATTTGTTCCTCAAATATATTATCAATATGCAATCTGCCTAGTTCGTGACTGTATGCCCAGCCAGAAACTTCAGGTGATTTAGCATAAATAAAAGCAATTTTCAACACTTTCTTGGTTGTAATAAGATCTGTAAAGGAACTAAACATACCTCGCTTTTTAGGAGATTCTATAGGCTCTGTCCTTACATTAACTTCTTCTTGCTCTATAATATCTAACTCAGAAATCAGCTGTTTAACTTGTTTTCTATGTTGAACTTCTATAATCTCGTCTGGCATACCATAGATTTTAAGATAATTCAAGAAAGCATCACCCGTTGTTATAGGAAGATTTCCTCCCCCCTCACTATGATAGATAAGTCTAAAAGGTCTATATACATTAGCAACAAAACTTTTAGCTGTTGTCTCTAACATAGGTCTATCTGGTGCATACTGATTAATATATGTCAATATCTCTTCAAACCGGCCTTCTTGGCTTACCCAAATGGTATTAATTTTAGTTTGCTTATAAAATTCTAGAAATTCATAATATATGTTGTTTTGTTTATCGGTTTTATCTCTTTTAGGAATAAGGCGTATTACATTAGCACTAAACGTTGTAGCACCTACATATTTCAAAACACTCGTTCTCTTGTTTCCTTCTACTACGAAAAATCGATTAAGATATTCATAAACCTTTAAAGGGTCTCTAATGCCTTCCTCTACATGGGCATTATATAAATTCATCCATTTATTCCCAAATTCTGATTCTACAGACATAAGCGGCATAAAATTATGGGCAAAAGAAACGCTTCTTGAATGTGTATAAGTTCCTATAATTTTATCAAGAGGTATGTCTACTAATCCAAGAGAAACTTCTGATGAGACATCACCTATTTGAACTAATCCATCTAAGGATAGTAGATAACCACTTTCACCTTTGTTAACCATCTGTCCCCATACATGTCTTGCGCTTTTGTGCGCCTGCTCATAAATACCCTCTAATTCCATTTGATTCATCTTATTCACCTCTTTATTTCTAGGTCTACTACCATTTTATATGATAGCTTCGAGTTTGACAAATATTAAATGAACATTTGCGTCTAAAATAGGAAAAAAATAAAGCCCTTTTGGGCTTTTAGACGAAACAACTTAATTTCTTTTGAATTCTTCTAACTCTTGGCCTGCTATTCCCCACTTAAGTATTCTACCCTCTATAAAGTATTGCATAGTAAAATCCTTATCCTCTATAGTGTACTGCATTTTATTAGGACTAACTACTTCATATTTTGGAATATAAGTACTATTTTTAACCTTTACTTCACCGTCTTTAGAAAAGGTAATCATTTCTCCTGTATCTATAGATTGCCAAGTTCCTTCTAGCGGTGGATTATTAAATTTTTCTACTCCATATAAAGATCCAACAGCAATAAAAACCAGAAAAATGGTAGCAGCTAAAATTCTAAAAGTATTATATCTACGAGCTTTTTTTCTTGTAAAATTCTCTGACATACGTATTCCCCCTTATATTATTTCTGATTATACTATACCGTAGATTAATTTTCAATATTCATCTATTATACGTTTAATACATAAGAACTAAGGTCTTGTTTTGGGAGGTTAAAAGTATAAATTCCTGATGAGTAAGGTGCTATCTCATAAAGATTAAAGACAATCATCAGATTTCCTTCTGGATTAATATAAAACTGCGTTTGATCACTTACGGTTGTAAATGCTTCAGTTCCTTGAAAAAAATAATTCCCTTGTCGGGAGATTTCACTTATCTGCTTTTTTATAACTTTATTAATTTCATCAATATAATTTCCATCTTTATCAAAAAGATCTTTTAACATAACAATTTTATTACCCACTAAATCTATAACTATATATTTTTGTGTTGTAACACCGTGAGCTCCTCCTCTATAATTGTATTCAAATAACTCTAAAACAAAATAGCCATTTATTGTGTCTTTTACTGTGAAATTCTGAATGAGTTCATAGCATCTATCGGGGAAATCTGTTTCTTTAACTTGTTCATTATATAACTTAGCTTCTTTTGTTAGTTCTTTTTTAGATTGGATGCTGTTATTTTTAAGATAATTATTAATGATCTTTTCAAACTTCTTATCTTGTAAGCCTTCTAACTTAGGATATTTAATATCAATATTAATCTCTTCATTTTTACTTTGTATCATTTTGCTTTCTACTCTTACTTCAGAAGGAATAGCCATAACAAATATTGCTGTGCCCGGAGCATCTTTATTAACCTTTTCTTTCGCATATAGATTATACGTAAGAAGCTGTGTCGCTGATAATACAATAAGGGCTAATAAAAATAAAAACATGTATTTTTTCTTCATATTCAAATTCCCCCTATGACAAATTTATAAGTTTAGTATACCCATAGAGAAAATCTATTATAAGAAACAAACATTTGCAAATCTGTAACCTATTTCATAATGTATCCTAAAACTACAATTAAAATGGTTTTAATTTTCAAATTTATTTTAAGGCAAAAGTAACCCTAGCTATAAATAACTAGGGACACTTTTAATCACGCTCATGCTCTGTGCAAATACTATCATGCCCTGCACGTTTTTTGGCTAGGTCTAATTGATCTAAGAAATTTTCTATTTCTCCAATTTCCATATTATCGGTAGAATTGATTGTACAAATTTTTTCTCTCTCAAAATTTTTGAGATGTAAAGTACATCCAGTATCTTTTTCTTTATAAATACATCGGTAACCTTCATAGTATTTATTTTTGAGTTCTTCTAAATTCTCATGCATTATTATACCTCCTTAAATCATGGCTGTATTCATAGCATTTGTTTTTTTGTGATTTTCATTCATTTAGTCAATGTTAAAAGTTAATTTTTTAATTTCCTGTTGTTTCTGAGTTGATTGTATCTCATGTGTGTAAATGGATAAGGTAATAGATGGGTTGCTATGAGAAATCAAGGATGAGATAGTTGCGATATCCATATTCGCCGCTATACAATAAGAAGCAAAAGTATGCCTAAATAAATGGGCGTGGATATGTCTGCTTAATACCTCTGATAGCTTCAACATCAACTCATGCAACGTTCTAGTGGCCAAATGTATATCTGGGCCCTGTTTGCTTGGAAACATATAAATGCTTTCTTCTATATTCTTTAATATAGAGCTATTACTTATCAAATTCAAATGCTCATCATAGCACATAATAGCTTTTAAGAGTTCTTCATGAATAGGAATCCTATTATATTTATGCCCTTTAGCAAGTATGGTTAAATGATTATGTGCTAAATCAATATCTTGTTTTTTTAGAGCTACTACCTCTGCTGCTCTACAGCCGGTATAGAGCAATATGTATAATATAAGTTCATTTCTAATACTGCAATAGTAAAGATAATCATAATGGCTAGATCCTAGTTTAATTTTATATTTTTCTTGGTTACCTGTAATATACTCAAAAATATTATGTATTTCTTGATTAGAAAGAACTTCCTTCGGGGCACTAATCTTTTTCGCTTTAATGGGATCGATATATTCATAGAGTTTTTCTATACATAACTTCTTTTGACAGCAGAACTTTAAAAATCTATGAATGACTACACGTTTTCGCCTAAGTGACGTAATCTTAAGTTCAGAAGCCTGTAAAGCTATAAAATACTCCTGAAAGTCTTCAAATGCTAAAGCGTTTAGTTCATTTTTTGTGAGTGCAGCTGCCCATTGATATAAATCTTGTGAATAGGCTCTAATAGTATGTTCAGAGAGCTGTGCATGATGTAACGAGGTTACAAAATAATTAATTGCCTTATTTATCTCCATCTATTTATCTCCTTATATAAGATAATTGTTTTGTCTATAAAAAATAGGATAGAATCATTATATATGATTCTATCCTATTTTACATTATATTAATGTGTTGATTTATTAAGCTTTTTGTAAATGATATAGTACATAACCCCGATAAATACACCACCAACAATATTACCAAGTGTTACGGGAATTGCATTTTTTATTAAAAAATTACCCCATGTTAAATTACTCAGTTGTTCTGCCGATACATGTGATGCTTCTATGAAAGCTGGATTTGATTTTACAAATAAAGCTGCTGGGATATAGTACATATTTGCAACAATATGCTCTGCTCCACTAATTGCAAAAGCAAAAACAGGGAAGAATCCTGCGAGTACCTTACCTGAAACATCTTTTGCTGAGTACATCATCCATACGCCTGCACATACAAATATATTACAGATAATAGCTAAGAAAAACGCTTCTTTAAACGATAAGTTTACTTTTGCTACAGCTGTTTTGATTACATATCCTCCAAAAGCATTATCGCTCATAGCAAAAATGCCTGAACCAGCTTCTAAATAAGCAATTGCAACCGCTCCTACAAAGTTCCCAGCTAAAACAATTACTAAGTTTTTGATGAAATCTAAGACTTTTGTCTTTTTATCAATTACTGACATAACGATTAAACAGTTACCAGTAAATAAGTCTGCACCATTAATAAGTACGAACATTAGTCCCACGGGGAATACCACACCCGTAATTAACTTAGCTAAACCTTTGTTAGCTACTGCATGTGCTGCTGTTGATGATGCAAGTCCTGCAAGAGCAATATATATCCCGGCCATGATTGCCATTAAGAATATCTCTAGCACTTTGCGGTTTACTTTAGCTGCACCGCCTTCTATTGTGTACTCTGTAATCTCTTGTGGTGATAAATAATTTTTTGCCATTTTGTATACACTCCTTTTCCAATCACAAAGTATATCATCAATTTTATAAAAAGACAATAACTATTATTTTTCGTCTTTATTAGTCCTAATAGACTCTTCTAAGTAATCTTGCATCTTTTGTGTATATTCTTGCTGTGAATTAAAGTTTGCTTCCTTTAATAAATTAATTTGATTATTAAATTCTAATTTTTGCTCTAAGAGTTGATTTTTAAGCTCTAACTCATAGTTTTTCTTGATTTTATCTTGATCTTCTTCTGATTTAACAATAACTCCAGCTAGTTCTTCTTTTAGTTTATCCATATCTCTTTGTAAAAACCACATTTCTGAAGCTATTTCATCATTTCTAGTTTTAAGTTTTTGATTTTCTTCATTTCTTTCTTCTATTTCTAACTCTAATCTTTTAAATCCTTCTATCGTTTTTTGAAGCTGTTTGATTTCTGATTCATATTTATCATAAAGTAATTGATTGTTTTTTAATTGTTTTTTTGAATCATCTAACTCATTTATCATACCAAGATGATTTTTGTTCATCTCATCTATATTTTTTTTGCTTTCTTTTAACGTTTTTTCTTTATTTTCTACTGCTTTTTCTAGGGAATCTATCTTTTCTAAAAACTCAGTTAGCTTCAATTCTTTTTCTTCAATAATCTTCTGTCCGTCTTGCAATTTTTCTTCTATTATAAACTCTGTTTTTTGACCTAGATTTAAATAGATTCCTTGGATGCGATTTAATAACCTTTGCAATTCTTCTATATCTTGTGCATAAAAATTTTGCTGCTTTTTATTACTTTCTAACTTATAAGCTGTTAAAAGCATATTCATAAACTCTTTACCGCTTAAATCCGTATTTTTCATGATATCACTAAGTTCTATCTTCATTTCTTCTGGAACTTTCACACCAAATGTTACATCAGCCATTATATACTCCTTATTTGGTTAACGTAGTTTATAACTAGTTAACTCACTATTAATATTAAGGTTAACTTTAGTTAACCTAATAAATATATTAACACATATTAACAAACAGAGTCAAATGACCAAAGATAATTTTATATTATCTTTGGTGGTATATCATACTGTGATAATGTGGTATATTTATTTGTAAGAGGTGAAAAATAAAATGTCAGAATTTTTAGTACAAGAAAACTGGAAAATAATCAATGAATTCCCAGAATATGAGATAAGTGATTTGGGAAAAGTTAAAAATAGGATTAATAATAAGATTAATAGCGGAAGTATTAATGCTGCAGGCTATCGTATACATAGATTTTATTTTTATGACGCTTCAGGCAATAGGCATATGAAGGATGTAAGAATACATTTAATTGTAGCGCAGTATTTTGTAGAGAATGAAGCAAACAAAGCACTTCTTCAGTTCCTAGATAGCAACAAGTTAAATATAGCCGCCTCTAACTTAGCGTGGCGCTCTGAGGAAGAACAGCCTACTGATAAATCTAGTAAACTAAGTGGCAAGCCAGTTTGTGAATATGACCTGAAGGGCCGGTTAATAAGAATCTGGGCTAGCGCTACTGCAGTGTCCAAAGTTTATCCCATTTCATCAAGAAGCATTCATGATCCTTGTATGTACAAAACAAAAACGACTTATGGTAGGCAATGGAGATATTACGAGACTACAAAAGGAATGAGTATTCCTGCTATTCAGCTAAGACCCTATGATTTAAACATATTAAATAACAAGTTAAAAAGTAAAGCGTATGCACATGTGGTAGAAGTACCTACTGCCTATTTATTTAATCCAAACCCAATTAAAAATACCAAAGAATCCTTGGATCAATTAATCACACATAGTTCTTTGACAGCTCTTCAAAAGCAAGATTTAAGAGAAGCCACAGCCTATATAGCACAATTAGAAAAAGCTATTTGCAAGCTTGTGGTGCACACCAAGCCTAGCGAGCTCCCAGAAGAGCTTTGTCTTCTAATAGAAAGGCTTCACGAAAAATAGAATATACAAAAAATAAGGTAATACATCCGGCTTATCTCGGATGTATTACCTTATTTTTTATTTCTAATATGTGTGGCACACACATAAGCCGTTGAAAAGGCTGCTTGAATATTATAGCCACCTGTATCGCCATCAATATCTAGTACTTCCCCTACAAAATAAAGGCCTTTTTGTTTCCGACTTTCCATAGTGGTTGGATTAACTTCTTTCAAACTTACTCCCCCAGCAGTTACCATCGCTGTATGGAAGCCGCCTATAGCTTTAACTCTAAGAGGACATTTGGTGAACATATCAACTAATTTTTGTCTGTGCTCTTTAGATAATTTCGCACATTGTGTTTCAGGATCGATACCCACTTGTTCACAAATTAGTTTACAGAAGTTTCTTGGTAAATCCAAGGTTTTCAAATACGTATAAATCTGTTCGCTTCCTCTACTAGCAATCTCTTTGGCAAAACGGTCTCTTACTTCTTCAAAACTAGTAGGATAAATAAAATTAAAAGTAAGTGTATCATTTTCTTTCATCCACCTAGTAGCATCTAGTATTAATGGCCCCGATACCCCTTTGTGGGTAAAGAGTAAGCTACCTATACGATCAGTAACTTTCTTACCATCTCTCCAAATAGTCATTTGAATACCAGTAAAAGAAATACCACTAAGCTCTTTGAAATATTTTTCTTCTGTTTCTACATAGGTTAAAGCCGGTCTTGTTTCAACTATTTTGTGGTTAAAACTTTCAGCAATTTTATAACCCTTCCCATCAGAGCCTAGAACTTCATAAGATTTGCCACCTGTGGCGACGACCACATTATTACTTGTATATCTATGCCCATCAGTTGTTTCTACAGCAAATAAATCATCATGCATATAAACATTTCCAACTAATTTTTCAGTTTGTATCTCAACATTGTTTTTTTGACATTTCAGAAGCAATACATCTAATATTTCTTGACTCTTAGCGCTTTTAGGAAAGACCTTTCCATTTTCACGAGTCTCCGTAACTACTCCAGCATTTTGAAAAAACTCAATACTTTTTTTGTTGTCAAATTCACTAAATGATTTTTTTAGAAATTTTGCATTGTCTCCATAGCGCGTAAAGAATTCCTTTATATCACCACTATGAGTAAAGTTACACTGCCCACTTCCAGAAACCAGTAGTTTTCTACCTAATCTTTTATTACGCTCTAAGAGTAATACTTTTTTATCTTTTTTACCTATCATTTGAGCGGCAAATAACCCCGATGGTCCTGCTCCAATTACGATAGTATTATAATGCATAGTGTTCTCCTCATTTTATATTTATGATTTTATGTTTAGTCCTATATAACTTTTATTATCATATCAATAATAATTTAGGAATACAAGCAAAATCATATACGAAAAGCTAGATCAGTAAATGACCTAGCTTTTCATATACTATATTCTATCTTTTTTTGTGTAATGTGTATGAAGTAGTTCATGTGCCTTATGGCTCATTGGATGGCCAAAGTACTCTTCATATAACTTAATAACATAAGGGTTTTCATGAGACTTTCTAAGTGTCTTTCCTGCATCTTCACTATAAATCGCTTCACGACGTTTTTTCAGAATGTCTGAATTCCCATGATGATAAGGCTGTCCACCACCACCAATACATCCACCTGGGCATGCCATGATTTCAATAGCATGGAAGTTTCTTGGATTACCCTCTCTAATTTCTTCTAATAGCGCGCGGGCATTACCAAGTCCATGGACAATACCTATATTGACATCAGTCTCACCAATCTTCACAGTAGCACTTCTAGTTCCTTCAAATCCTCTTAGTTCTTCGAACTCTACTTTTTCAAGGGTTTCACCTGTTAATTTTTCATAAACTGTACGAGTAGCAGCTTCTATTACACCACCTGTTGTACCAAATATAACAGAAGCACCCGTAGACTCTCCTAATGGATTATCAAACTCTTCTTCTGGCAGATTAACAAAATCAATGTTAGCTTGTTTGATAAGATGTGCAAGTTCACGTGTAGAGATAGAAATATCTACATCATTGCCAAATTCTTCTCTAGATGCTTCATACTTTTTAGCCAGACAAGGCATCACTGAAACAACTACCATTTTCTCACGAGGAATGTTATTGGTTTCAGCAAAGTAAGATTTTGCAATAGCTCCAAAAATTTGTTGTGGAGATTTTGCTGTAGATGGAATATCTAATAAATCTGGGAATTGACTTTCAAAGAAGTTAACCCAAGCAGGGCAACAACTTGTTAAGATTGGTAGTTTAACATTAGGATCTCCATTTTGGAATCTTGTTAATCTATCAATAAGTTCTGCGCCTTCTTCCATAATGGTCACATCTGCCGCAAAATCTGTATCAAATACATGGTGGAAGCCTAATTGTCTAAGAGCCGCTACCATCTTTCCAGTTACAGAGTGTCCAGGCTCCATACCAAACTCTTCACCTAGTGCTACTCTTACTGCAGGAGCTGTTTGTACAACAACTATTTTATCTGGATCTGAAAGCTCTTTAACAACTTCCCATATATGTTCATTTTCACAAAGTGCACCTGTTGGACAAACTGCTACGCACTGTCCACAATGGGTACATACAGAGTCTTCTAAATTTACTTCAAACGCCGTAGAAACAACAGCATCAAATCCTCTATTAATACCAGAAAGCGCTCCTACAGACTGAACCTTATTACACATTGTCTCACATCTTCTACACATGATACATTTGTTCATATCTCTAATAATAGCTGTGCTAGCATCTAATTTGTAAGTAGATTGCGCACCATCTTTCCCTATACGAATATCACGTACTCCGAATCTCATAGCAAGATCTTGAAGTTCACAGTTCCCAGACTTCTCGCAGACTAAACAATCTTTAGGATGATCTGAAAGAAGTAATTCAAGCACTACTCTTCTTGAATTAAGTACTTTCATAGAATTTGTTTTAATCACCATGCCATCAGTAACAGGCGTTGCACACGCTGGTGCTAAATTCCTTCTACCTGCCACTTCAACAACACATATTCTACAAGAAGCAGCTTGATTCACCATCTTCGTATCATGTAAATCCAAATGACAAAGTGTAGGTATTTCTATATCCACCATTCTTGCAGCTTCAAGAATAGTTGTTCCTTGTGCTACTTCTACTACTCTTCCATCTATAGTTACTTTAAGATTTGACATTTCACTCACTCCCTTTCCTATTCTTTCACAATAGCTGCGAATCGACATTTATCTAAACACGCACCACACTTGATACACTTAGCTACGTCGATACTATGTTTTTGTTTAACTGTTCCTGAGATAGCATCTACTGGACAAACTCTTGAACAAGCTGTACATCCAATACACTTATCTGTTATAACATATTGAAGAAGCGCACTACATTGACCTGCTGGACATTTTTTGTCCTTAATATGTGCAACATATTCATCATAGAAAGCATCTAATGTAGATAAAATAGGATTTGGAGCTGTTTGCCCGAGTCCACAAAGAGCTGTATCTTTAATGACTTGACTTAACTCTTTTAGCTTATCAATGTCTTCCATTGTTCCCTTACCTTGTATAATCTTCTCTAACATTTCAAGAAGACGCTTAGTTCCTATACGACAAGGTGTACATTTACCGCAAGATTCTTCTTCGGTGAATTCTAAGTAGAATTTAGCTACAGCAGGCATACAGTCTGTTTCATCCATAACAATCATTCCGCCCGACCCCATCATAGAACCTTTTGCAATAAGATTATCAAAATCAATCGGTGTATCTAAATCTTTTTCGGTGAGGCAACCACCTGATGGGCCACCAGTTTGTACAGATTTAAACTTCTTACCGTCTTTGATGCCACCACCAATATCATAAATAACTTCTCTTAAAGTAATACCCATAGGTACTTCTATAAGTCCAACATTATTAATCTTACCTGCTAAAGCAAATACTTTTGTTCCTTTAGATTTTTCACTACCAATGCTACTAAACCAATCTGCTCCTCTCAAAAGAATAACTGGAATATTTGCAAATGTTTCAACATTGTTTACATTAGTAGGTTTGCCCCAATAGCCACTTTCAGCCGGGAAAGGAGGTTTAGTAGTTGGTTCCCCACGCATACCTTCCATAGAGTGGATAAGTGCTGTTTCTTCCCCACAAACAAAGGCACCTGCACCAAATTTGATTTCAATATCAAAATTAAATCCTGTTCCTAATATATCTTCACCAAGTAAGCCATACTGTCTAGCAGATTCAATAGCTGTTTCAAGACGCTTAATAGCAAGAGGATATTCTGCTCTAATATAAACAAGACCTTTAGTTGCACCTATTGAGTAGCCACACACCGCCATAGCCTCAACGATTGAATGGGGATCTCCCTCTAAGATAGAACGGTCCATGAATGCTCCTGGATCTCCCTCATCAGCATTACATACTACATATTTTTGATCACTTTGATTTTTGTAAGCAAACTCCCACTTAAGACCTGTTGGGAATCCGCCGCCCCCTCTACCACGAAGTCCTGACTTTTTGATTTCATCAATTACTTCTTGTTGGGTTAGAGATAAAGCTTTACCTAGTGCTTGATAACCTTCACGTGCTATGTACTCTTCAATGTTATTAGGATCTATAAAACCACAGTTACGAAGTGCTACACGAATTTGTTTTTTATAGAAATCCATATGCTTAGAATCTGATACAGTATCTTGTGTTGCAGGATCTTTGTAAAGAAGTCTTTCGACTTTTCTTCCTTTAACGATATGCTCTGCCACCAATTCCTCTGTATCTTCTGGTGTCACTTGAACATAAAAAGTATTATCAGGTAGAACTTTTACAACAGGTCCTTTTTCACAAAATCCAAAACATCCAGTTTTTAAAACTTGAACAGATTCAGACATATTTGCAGCTTCAAGATGTACTTTAAGTTGATCTACTATTTCATTAGAACGTGAAGAGATGCATCCTGTTCCCCCACATACTAAAATATGCATTGTATACTTAGACATTATAGCCACCTCTTTCCATTACTCATCTAGGGATTTGTGTGCAGTAGGAATGATACCATCTATCATCTCTCCGCCTTTAATGTGTTTCTCTATGATTTCATGTGCCTTTTCTTTGGTCACATTTCCATAAACAACAGGTTCTTTACCTGGAAGTGTAATTTCAACAGTTGGTTCTGCATAGCAATATCCCATACAACCACTTTGGGTAATCACCACATTACTAAGGTTCTCATCTCTTGTAACATCTGCAAAATAATTCATAACTTCCCTTGCCCCTGATGCAATACCACAAGTTGCCATTGCTACACGTACCACTATCATCTCATCTACATTTTCACCTTTTTCTCTTAAGTCCACTTTATTTTTAACATTATCTCTTAAGTTTTTAAGTTGATCGAGCGACATAATTTTAGGCATGTTTATTCCCCTTTCAAAAATTTAATAGTTATTCAGCATATTCACTAAGAATTTGTTTTACTTGTTCTCCGCCGGATATACGTCCGTATACTTTGTCCCCTATTAATACAACTGGTGCAAGTCCGCATGCTCCTACACATCTGAGAGCATCTAAAGAAAATTTGCCATCTAGTGTTGTCTCACCTACACTAATACCTAATTCTCTCTTAAATGCATCGAGTACTTTATCTGCTCCCCTTACATAACAAGCAGTTCCTAGACATACTGAGATAGGATGTTTTCCTTTTGGTACCATTGTAAAGAATGAATAAAAACTAACAACACCAAAAACTTGTGACACAGGCACATTAAGTTTTTGTCCTACAAATTGTTGAACTTCCTTTGGTAAATAACCAAAGATAGATTGTGCTCTATGAAGAACCGAGATAAGGGCCCCTTTTTTTTCTGGTAATTCATTGATAAATTTCTCAAGGTCTGCATACATTTGGTCTGCAAGTTCGTTTTTACAATTTTCACATGACATAAAATATCCTCCTTGCTTTCTTGTTGTTTTTGACTATTAGATAAAACTATTTTAATTTTATTTGTTAAAAAAATAACAATTTTTAGTTATTTTCTTTACTCATATTTATGAAAATAACATAAGTTTAATTTGTTGTCAATATTTAAACTATTTTAATATTTTCTAACTTATATTTTTTTACTTTCTAAGTTTCTCAAATAACGCGTCACAACTTAAAGAAGATAGCTCTAAAGAGTGATTAGCTACACAAAGATTTTCTAGATAATGTGCATCCGAACTCTGGATAATTTTATACTGCGGGTATTTTCCACGATAATCTTCAATGTCTACAGCAAAAGATACCTCAATCATAGATACTCCCATGTCTTCTGGAATAGAACCTAAATTGGACAAAATACTATAAGAGCTGCGATCAATATGAGCAGGATAAATAATACCTCCCACTTGCTCTACCAAATCATAAATCTCTTTAGCAGACAACTGACATGCTGTGACTAACAAATTTTCTTCTTCACCGATCATTTGATCCTCAGAGTTTAGTAGGTATTGGTGCCCAAATATAGCTACCTTATTTTTGATAGGCAACATATGGTTCTTAACAGCCTTTGCGACTATTTCACCCATTTCCAGTGATGGAAATAGGGCGATATTATGAAACTCTTCCATACACTCTATCTCCATACCAGGTATCACTAAAAGATCATTAACCTTACCGACTTTTATCACAGCTTCACAGTTTGATAGTGTATTATGATCGGTAATGGCAATGATATCTAGGTTGTTAAGTTTACACATATTTACTATGTTATGGGGTGTCATATAGTCATCCCCACAAGGCGATAGTGCCGTATGAATATGAAAATCATAGGCATACCTCATAGTGTATCATCGCCTAATAACCGTGTTAAGTGACAAGCAAAATCAAAACTACTATAAGCAGTACCAAGTATGGGTATCCCTTCTTCTAGAGCCTTCTCAATCATTTCTGTATCAGCCATACTATTTTCAGACAAGACTATTGCAGATAAACCAAGCAAGCTAGCTACTGCCATGCTATTGATATGACCCTGAATAGTAATCCAAATATTCTTTTCCTTGGCATGAGACATGACAAAGCTTAGCAAATCACCTATATAGCCACCCTCTATCTCATTATCTAAATACGCTTCACCACATATTACTTTGAGATTCATTAAATCTACAATTGTTTTAACTTGCATTTAACCCCTCCTATTCTCCTCTGTGGGCAATACTTTTTGTGTCAGCTCTAACATAGACTCAGATAATTCTTTAATCCTTTTTCTTAGCATAAAAATACAGTCTTCCACATTAGAAAATCCTCTTACGACATCTTCAGCAAAACACTTACAAGTGGGTGCGCCACAAGAACCACAATCTATTTGTGGCAGTTTCTCATAAAGTATCTCTATATTTTCCATCATGCTTAAAGCTGTCTCTATATCTTTATCCAAAGAAAAGACAGGTCTAGGACAAATGGGTACTTCAAAGGTATAAGGCACTTTGAGGAACCTCTTATCTGCTTGCGTAGATGTTTCTTCATGTTTCTTCATTTCTTGTTCAATAAACTTTTTCAATGTATAACGACTTATAAAAGGATTTTCAATGGTAAGTGCTCCGCCTAAACACCCTCCTGTACAAGCTAAGGCTTCTATATATTGGATATTAGACAAGGTGCCATCTTCTATTTTCTCTAATATAGAAATGACATTTTCCATGCCATCTACTGCAATATGATTCACAATCCCTACATTTTGACTAGCACCATTCCTAGTTGCCCAGGACAATCCTTGATGAGAGGCTTGATGCGCCCATGTTCTTGGAGTGCCTTTGCCAATCTTATGAATGATTGCCTTATAAACTTCTTGCATAGAGAATGCCCCATCTACATAAGACTTATCTAGACCTTTTGGCTTATGAATATCTGTTGCTTTAGCTGGGCAAGGAGAAATAAAGAAGACTCCTACCTCTTCTTGCTTGATGCCTTGCTCTTCATAATGCTTTTTAATAGAGCGAGCAGCCAACTCCATAGGAGACATAATAGGCAAAATATTAGGGATCAAAGATGGGAATCTTCTTTGAATAAGCCTTAGAATAACTGGACACGCAGAAGATATAACAGGAAACTCTTTTGCCCCTAATATGTACTCTCTCGTATATACAGCAACAACTTCAGCCGCCGCAGCCACCTCCAATACATCTGTAAAACCTATTTCAAAAAAAGCATCTAAAATACTACCTATACCAGGTGCTTTGGAAAACTGTGCATAAAAAGCTGGTGAAGGTAAAGCAATACGATAAGGATATTTATCCATCATACTCATCTTATCCATGACTGCTTTTTTTGCACCACTTCTACACACTGCAATACAATTACCACAATCAATACATCGTTCCTCTATGATTTTAGCTTTAGAAGCTTTTACTCTTATGGCTTCTGTTGGACATCTCTTGATACAGTCTGTACATCCAATACATTTATCACATTCTAAAGTAACAGAATGACTATACATACTTTCACCTTCTCTCTAAGTGGGTATGCTAAATTTTCTTATCTAAAAATGTACCAATATTTCTACTCTAGTCCCCACACCAATCTCAGTACTTACCTTAAGTTCGTCGCTGTAACGCTTCATATTTGGTAGTCCCATACCTGCTCCAAATCCTAATTCTCTTATTTCATGAGACGCTGTAGAATATCCCTCTTTCATAGCTAAATCAATATCTTCAATACCTGGTCCCTCATCTTGTAAGACAACATCAATAGTATCACTTGAAATAGCTACATCTACTGTTCCTCCATTGGCATGAAGGACCATATTCATCTCTGCTTCATACATGGAAATAGCAACTTTTCTAATAGTGGCTGAATCAACACCTAATTTTTTAAGTACCCTTTTCACTTGTCCAGAAGCTTCTCCAGCTAACAAAAAATCATCGCCATCTACATCAAAGTGAAGCTTCATCCTCTATATCTCCTCCATTTGTTAATCCTTTTATATACAACTGGCCACAAGCCACATATAATGGATGATTCGTAGATAGTAATACCATGTTCTTCTCCGTAGCCATTTTGATCATATCTTCTGTTGGATCCTTACCTCTTACAAATACAATAGCTTTAATATCTAGCATCTCTGCTGTCCTAATCACTTGGGGATTAATAAGTCCAGTAAGAAGAAGGACCTTCTCTTTGGCAAATGCCAATACATCACTCATCAAATCACATCCACAAGCTGCATGAACTTCTCTTTCAAGCCTATCTTCACCCACCCATACTTTGGCCTCTAAGATACCTTTTACCTCTTGAATCTTCATGCTACTTCCTCCTACATCTTACTAGAATGAAATTTCTTTATTATTTATAATTTTAATATTATTTAAATTTTATCATGTTTATACTTCAATTGACAGAGTCTGAAAAGATAATTTTCTATGATTCTAAATATATATAATATAATATTTAGAAAATAATATTTATTTCTTTCAAACGACTAGTTTCCTTGTCCCTTTACATATAATAAATATGACTAACACTTTTTAGGAGCCCACTCTATGAAAGAAAAAAAGATACCCCCAAAAACTTTTATCCGATTTTTCAATGCTAATCCTTCTACAGATTTTTTAGACTTTTATATAGATGATCACTGCATCAACTCGCACCAAGGTTATGAGGACTTTACAAAGTATACTCAAATCACATCAGGGCAGCATCAGCTATCTATCGCACCACATAAAGAAAAAGAATTCATCCTGACTAAACGTATTAATTTACGTCCTCATTCCATCTTCACCCTAGTCGCAGCACCCTCTTATAGAGGTACTGAACCTCTAAGCTTGTTTTCTATAGAAGAAACATCTAAAATAACAGATGCTGAAAATTGCTACATACGTACTTGTTCTTTCTCACCCAGCCTACCGCCAAGTGACTTCTCACTTATAGAAGATTACTATATTTTCAAAAATATTAAGTACGCCGTAGCAACTACCTATCTCCCTTTTAAAATAGGTCCTTATCCTATTAGTATCGTGAATCATTCAGATGCCTCATCTATTTTGAGCATTCCTCCCGTTTTACTTAAGCCAAAGCGATTTTATACCTCTTATCTCATAGGCTTAAATACAAAAGCATTTCCATTAAAGACTATCATCAGTATAGATGGCCGCTCCTATCTTAAGATTAAAAAAAACGCAAGTTAAGATTATTTCTTAACTTGCGTTTTTTTATTTTTTTTCTTTGGTTTCATAACAGAATAACCAAACGTACCTAATTGATCACCTAAAGTAAAATAGCTACCATGAGAATAAGCAACAAGATCTGTTTCATTTAAATGGAACTTCCCATTTTCATCAATATATTTCTCATCCACATGTACAGCTATTACATCTGCAATAAACATATGATGTGAACCTAATTCTTTAATTTCTGATACCCTACATTCTACATTAACAGGGCTTTCTTCTATCATTGGGCAGCCTGTCTGATTATCAAAGATAGGCGTAAGGTTCATTTCTTTAAACTTATCTAAATTTCTTCCTGATCGTACACCACAAAAATCTGTTGCTTTCGCTAAATCCCTAGTTGTGAGATTGATTACAAATGTGCCTGACTCTTTGATTAGATCATAAGAATATCTTGAAGGTCTAAGTGAGATGTATGTCATCGGCGGATTGGTACAAATGGTTCCTGTCCATGCCACAGTTACAATATTACTTGTTTCCTCATTGCCACAGCTGATCATAACAGCTGGGAGAGGATAAATCATGTTTCCAGCTTTCCAAGTTTGTCTTGCCATAATGCATTATACCTCCGTATGTCTCAATTGCTTGTGTGTCAAGCATAGCCTATTTATTATAACTATTTTTT